>CAZLPC010000620.1:0-2115 GCA_964561305.1 uncultured Anaerolineae bacterium | reverse complement strand
ACGACTGGGCCGCCCAACTCAAAAAGAAACTGGGCGACACCAAAAAGAAGTAGACACTAGAACGGCGAATCCCGGCTCTGGGATTGATTTTTCCTGAAATATCCGGACAATGCACCTAAACCAATCATTATCCTGCTAAGGAGCATTGTCTATGCCAACCCCAGAGCCAAAGTCCTATAATCTTGATTTTAGCGATGATACCATAGCAGCAGTTTTATTTAGAGATTCATCGGCGTGTGTCATCTGTGGCAAACAGCACTCCGATGGCGTGCATATTTATGTACGCGGCCTCATTGCCAAAGAAGATGGCGGCCAACCGACCGTTGAAAACGGCATCACACTTTGCGATGAACATCTATATTGGCGCTTGGGTTGGGCCGCAACACCCTCATTTCAGTCGTTATTTCAGTGTGTGTTGGCGGTTGCGCTTAAACAAGGGGATAGCCACATGACAGGTTTTTGCACAGACATTTTGGATGTGTATGAAAAATATGGCATATATACCCATATCGAGTGGTATGTTGTCCCCGATGAGCTATAAAAGTATAATAAGGGCGCACCAATCGCCCTTCCCTGCCCTACTCATCTATTGCGGTATCATCTGCTTCAAGATCAATATCACCCAACGATTGGATCATGGGTAGCAAAATAGGGGCTAGTGCCGTTGAGATGTCTCTGGATAGCCCTTCTATGTCATTCTCCATAGCATGAGTTGAATCACTAGAGTCAACTTTGCTTTCTTCAACATAACGGGCCAATGCCATACCAATTAACACCAATCCATTTTGAAACTGCATTTCTAGCACTTTAGGATCGGACTTATTGCGCCCCTTGATTTCTGTTTGCAGATAAACATTGTCGAGATTTACGAAAAAATCGTAACTGTTTTCGCCGCTATCTCTGACCAGCAAAGCAGATTCACGATCAAAGCCATGTTCGTCCCATTCATCTTGACGCACAGGGATCACAGGGGGTAAATCAAGATTTTCGGGTAAAACTCTATCACCAGCGCCTTTTTCGGTTGGTGGTTTGCGGTGGCCGGTTTTTCCTTTTTCATCTTCGGTCGCAGCAGTGATATAGACCATAAATGGCGCTATAAAGTGGTCTACGCGGCTTGGATCAGTAACGTGCAATTCACATTCATACTCGTGCCCTACTCGCAAAGGAAACGATGTTAGATCAAGGCCAAGCGTGGCGATACCATTGTACAACTTGAATGAGCTTAGTGCAGTTAGTGACCTCATATCATTGATCACCAAAGCATACTCTCCAGCATCGCTATCACGGCCAAAATAATCATTTTCTGCATCGGTCTCAAATTGAACTCGAATAGTCTGGTTAATGGGATAATTGCGCGTGCGATGCTTAGGAACAACTTCAAAATATGTCGGAAAACGTTTTCCCTCGAAAGGCGCTTCAGAAATAGCGGCTGCTTGGGTCTTAAACGGATTAGAGAGCCGTTCGCCTTGCATAAACAGCTTGGCCAATGTGGGCGAAGTTTTGAGGATTTTCTTCAAGACATCCTCAAGCGGTTTGTTATCGTCTAGTTTGGCCCTAATTTCCTCTTCCCGACGGCGTTGGCGCAACTGACGCAGGCCTTCGTGTTGGCTAAGTTGTCGCTCTAGTTCTTGTTCGATAGCTTTACGAAAAGCTGTTGAACGCAGTCGATCTCGGCTATTCATAAACGTGTCTTCGATCTCGCGGCGGGCTACCTCATCACAGTTCACCATCACCAATAAAGAATCTGCAAGATAACTCATCCCCACAGCCTTGCGCTTAAAAAAATCGGTGGAAAGATGGCCGTGCGTTTGCCCGTTAATGGTGAAGATGATCCCCTCTTTGCCGCGATAATGTTCAGTAGGATCTTTCGTTGCATTGATGTCTTTTTGAAAGACATAAATTTTCATCTGCAGCAATTGCCCCAATACATTTATGTCAATAGTGGCTGGAAAACCTTCTTCCAGCCGTTCTTCGGTATTCTTGTCGCCAATGAGCCGCACAATAAGCCCCGCCGAAATTAGAGTTGGATTGTGCGCCTTATAGCGCGGCTCATAGAACATGATTGGCAAGGCAGGTGCAGGTAGCAAAATAGATGCACCTTTATAAAAGAAATCA
>CAZLPC010000619.1:0-2124 GCA_964561305.1 uncultured Anaerolineae bacterium | reverse complement strand
ACGGCGCTCCTCCCCATGCCTAATGGCAGGGGTATCCGCGCCTAAAATTTCGATGGCAAAACAAGTCGCCGACCGCCTGCAATGGGCTGTTGAAATGTTGTCTATAGCGCCCGATGACACTATTTTAGAAATTGGCTGTGGGCATGGGGTTGCTGTTACGCTTATCTGCGACCAATTGGCCACTGGTACACTCACCGCCATTGATCGCTCTGAAAAGATGATCGACATAGCAACTCGGCGCAACAAAGCGGCTATAGATGTGGGCAAGGTTCAGTTTTTATGTGCTGCACTTGCTGATGTACGGTGGGAACAGCCGATTTTTGATAAGGCTTTTGGGGTGAATGTGAATGTTTTTTGGATGAAGCCAACCCCAGAGTTTGCAGCTATCAAAAGCGGACTAAAGCCCTATGGAACATTGTATTTGTTCTATCAGCCACCAAGTGCCAGCAAGATTCAAGAAATAGTGGATAAGTCGGCCACAAATCTTGAAGCCAGTGGATTTTTATCCATCGAAATAGCCTATCAAGACTTGCCATCGGGCCTAACCGTGTGTGTTATAGGGAACGTGTCTTAGCTGGCTGATGAAGATACCCACATCAGCCAGCTATGAACAGACTAGCCATCGGCGAGAATGTTGTCTACGGCAATACTCAATTCGCGCAGGTTGCGCACCAGATAGACCCCGTCGGACAAAGGCGCATAGCGGTGTAGGTCGCTGTCACCACTACCCCAGATATTTTGCGGCTCTGGACAAAACCAGATACAGCGCCGCGCCCGTCTTGTTATTTGTTCGGCTAAGTCTAGCCGCGGATCGTTGAAGTTATTCCGGCCATCCCCCACCAAAATCACGGTGGTTTTGCTATCTATGCTGCTAAGGTGGTCATCAAAAAACGTGGCTAAGCTGTTGCCCAAATCTGTGGTGTAATGGCCACGCGGATTGTCGCGCAATACTTTTTCTACGGCAACTTCGGGGCGGCTCTCTTGAAAATGATCGGTCACTTCTACCATATCATCAATAAAAATGAACGACCGCGCCTTGGCCACCAAATCTTGCAGCATATAGGTCAATGTCAGCATAAACTCTGACATGTAGCGCATCGAGCCGCTTAGGTCACAAATGACAACCAGTTTAGGCTTCACATGCTTACTACGATGCTTAATTTCAAGCGGTATACCGCCATACTTTAAGTTGGCGCGGATGGTACTTTTAGGATCAATATTGCCGCTTTTGGTGCGCTTTTGGCGCAACGAGGCGCGGCTGCGTAGACGTGCTGCCAAGCGCCGCATTTCATCGCGCACACGTTCGGCCTCTTCTGGTGTTAGGTGCTGGAAGTTCATATCTTCGACATCGCGGCGCGGGTCTTGTTGCTCTTGTTGGGCCATGTTCTCGGCAATTTGTGACCCCACAAAACGGCTGATCTGTTCGCCCAGCGCATCCATATTTTCTTCTAGCATCTCGCGGAGTTCTTGCAAGGCTTCTTCGCTCATGCCCATTTCGCCCAGTTGTTCTAGCAATTGTTCGACCAAATCACGGGCGATCTGCATCCCAATCATGCGCTCCATTTGGCGGCTAAGATAGCGCATTTGGAACAATTGCATGGCGCTTTGCATCCCCATTTGGTCGGCAAATTGCTCTAATTGCTCTCGCGAGAATTGTTGCCCGTTCATCAGTTGTTCCATCAATTGGCGCAACGACTCTTGATCACCAATCAACGATTGCAGCGCTTGTTGCAACATCTGTTGCTGGTCGGGGTCTAGCTCTTTGGTGATATCCCACATAGGAGGCGCGTTGTTCTCAAAAAAAAGTGGGAAAAAGAAGTCAAAAACGCGCTCGTCTTTATGTTCTTTTACCAATGTAGTCTTTAGGGTGGCGGCAAAAGAGTCTTTGCCACTGATACCGACGAGATCAACGGCTCTTAACGCATCTTGCGATTCGGCAAGCGAAATTCGCACGCCAGCCGCCCGCATTGCCCGAATGAACTCAACCATTCGCTTTTCCATGATGTTTAATCCTTCAAAAAACTTATTTGCGTCGGCGTTTGTCGTCCAAAAACACAATACTAATGCCCATATAGGCGCTGCCCGCCAAAATAAGCCCCGCGCCCACCCCCAGCGTAATCAGTT
>CAZLPC010000618.1:0-2125 GCA_964561305.1 uncultured Anaerolineae bacterium | reverse complement strand
AATCGAATTAGTTTATTATCTATTCAGATAAGTTAAATAACTAAGGATATAAGTCGAAATGCCATACACTCAAATTACGCCCAACTTGGTACAACTGACGCGCTTGGGCATGATGAACGCCTTTTTGGTGCGCGAAGACGACGGCTGGACAGTAGTAGACACCAGCATCGGCGGCACAGAAAAGCAAATATTTAGCGCAATAGGGGCACTTGGCGGCGGCGACATCAAACGCATTGCCCTCACCCATGCTCATAGTGATCATGTTGGGGCACTCGATGCCTTGGCTGTGGCATTACCCGATGCTGAAATTTTGGCTGGCGAGCGCGAAAGCCTCATTATGGCGGGCGACAAAAGCCTGCTACCCGACGAACCCCAAACCCGCATCAAAGGCGGCTATCCTAAAGTGAACACCAAGCCCACCCGCCTGCTAAATGAAGGGGATCGCGTGGGTTCATTAGAAGTCATATTCACACCCGGCCACACACCCGGCCACATCTCATTTTTTGATACCCGCGATGGTACATTGTTGGCCGGCGATGCCTACACCGTACTGGGTGGCATCAGTACCGCCGGCACGATGAAACCTTTGTTTCCCCTGCCAGCATGGGCCACATGGCACAAGCCGACCGGCCTTGCCAGCGCCAAAAAGCTCATCGCCCTGCAACCCAAGCGCCTTACGGTGGGGCATGGCAAAACCCTTGAAAATCCTGTCGAAGCCATGCAAAAAGCCATTGACGAGGCCATGCGCCGCCTTGGAGTGGCCTAAAGATGACGGGTCGCAAAAAAATAACCCCCGAATTGGTGACAGCGACGGCCACTGCGCTGGCTAACGAACACGGCTTTGCGGCCGTGACGTTAGCCAGCGTCGCCGCCCAGTTAGAGATTCGTGTACCATCGTTATACAATCATGTTGACGGCTTGGCCGGCCTGCACCGCGAGATGATTTCGTGGGGCCTACGCACCCTTGTCAATGATTTGCGCGATGCGGTCATTGGCAAGGCGGGTGACGATGCTATCCGTAGTTTGGCGCACGCTTATCGCGGCTTTGCGCTATCTAATCCGGGCGTATATGGTGCCATCTTGCGAGCGAATGACATCGATCATCCTGAGATTACGGCGGCTAAAGCAACCTTCTTAACTATTGTGTTGGCGGTACTGGCGGCCTATCAACTGTCGGATGATGAAGCGCTTCATGCAGTACGGGGAATGCGGGCCTTGATGCACGGTTTTGTAGATTTAGAGGTTTTGGGCGGTTTTGGGATGCCCCTAAGTGTGGATGAGAGTTTTCAGCGCATGGTCGAGCTATTCATTAAGGGATTAAAAGGGCGACAATAGTAAAAGTTGCGCCAAAGTAGCCAACATTGGATACGGCTTAAGCGACACTTTTGCCCAAAACAGGAACGACCCGTATCCACATCATATAACACCACTCAATCCTATTTTTGCGCTATACTGTTTCTACAATGTAGAAACAATAGGAGATGAGGACATGCTTGCGAAAATTCAGAAGTGGGGTAACAGTCTCGCAATACGAATCCCAAAAACAGTGGCAGATGAGGCTGGTTTAGATAGCGATAGTTCTGTAGAAATACGAGTCGTGAGTGGGCAAATTCACATTGTCCCTGTTCAAAAAACACGCTATGAACTTAACGATTTGCTGGATGAAATCACCATAGATAATCTGCATGGCGAAGTGAATACTGGCGATGGTATAGGAAATGAGGTCTAGTGATGGCATATATTCCAGAGCGTGGGGATGCCATCTGGCTTGAATTCAATCCGCAGGCAGGACATGAACAGGCAGGTCGCCGCCCTGCGCTTGTTTTGTCGCCTAAAGCTTATAACAACAAAGTTGGATTAGTGATCTGTTGTCCGATCACCAATCAGGTAAAGGGGTATCCTTTTGAAGTTCGACTTTCGGATGAACTGGGGATAACCGGCGCTGTGCTTTCTGACCAAGTGAAGAGCCTAGATTGGAAAGCGCGCAAGGCAATTTTCATCGCACAAGTTCCAGATGCGATCCTCAAGGACGTGCTGGCAAAACTCAATACGATTTTAGCGTAGAGCGCCAATTTGCCTGCAATTTTAGAAGGGATCAAAGAGATGATTGCGCCTCAGCACCGAT
>CAZLPC010000617.1:277-2126 GCA_964561305.1 uncultured Anaerolineae bacterium | reverse complement strand
AGGTGACGTTGTTATATAGCACGATGGATGCCACGATATGGTTGTGTGAGTATTATTTTGCTGCCTATGCCGCCGAACCCAGCGATGAGGTGGCCGCTTCTACCCGCCATTTGTTGCGGCTGATGGCGCGGTATAAATTTTTGTATCCGATTGGGCGGGCGCGTCAGGCGCTGTTAGAAGGGCGCTGGCAAGCGTTGTTGGGCCAACCAGCGGCGGCCGAAAAATATTGTCGCCGTGCCATAGCTATTGCCGACCACTATCAGCAGCACCTCGAAGCGGCCGAGGCGGCCTATTATCTCTATTGCTTGCTTGCCGCCAATCCTGCTACGCCTCCGGCTCAATTGGCACCAACTCTGGCCGATGCCAACGCCCGTCTCGGTGGGTTGGGGGCCTATTATTACATCAACCGCTTGCCCCACTTGCCCAAGCCTTGACATGGCGCACACACCGAAAGCCTTTTGTGCTAGATTCCCAACCCACATCGTATAGGTCACGATCCGTACTTCGTAGCATAAGCATTGGATCATAGAACGAGCCACCCCGCACTATACGACGCACGTCGGTGCGGGCCAAATCTTCGCGGCCATCATCATAATTATAAGGATAAAGATAGGTCGTATAGGGATAATTGGTACTGCTATAAATGGTTGTTGTCCATTCTGCAACATTGCCGGCCATGTCATATGTACCTATCCATGTCATGCCTTCTGGATAGCTGCCAACGGTAGTCAGGTTGTTGTTGCTATTGCCACGATAGGTAGCCCAATCAGCCATAAACTGGTTGCCCCACGGAAACAGTAAGCCGTCGGGTCCGCGGGCTGCATACTCCCATTGGGCTTCTGTAGGCAGGCTGCCGCTGCGTGCCTTGCAATGGGATTGGGCAGCATACCACGAGACACAATTGCGCGGATGCTGCTCTTCAAACGAATAGCTGCGGCAAAGCGCATCGTGGCTTAGGCTACCAAATTGGGCGTTGGTCACTTCGTAAACATCAATCCAAAATGGAACCTCAATACACACCTCATGCACAGGTTGTTCATGCCAATAATTGCCGCCCACACTTGGAAGTTCGGCGCTGCCCATCATAAAGCAACCACGCGGAACCAGTGCCATTAGTACACTATCAAATTCTTTAATAACAGGTGTCCACTCGGCATTAGACTTGACTGTCAATGTATTGGTTAAGGGTAAGAAACCCGCAGCTTCAGGCATCCGAAGCCTGTCAAAAGCGCTAACTTTAGCCACCGATAGACCCAACTGTACCTGCTCTGACAATGTAGAGTTGTTGTCGCTTGGGTGCTGTAGATGGGGGGCTAACAATAGCAAAAACATAAAAAATAGGAGAGGTATATATTTTGTCATGCTTATGTCCTTGATGCTATCCAAAACTACTATCAACCTAGCATAAAAAATCTATGGGTTACCCAACGTTTTGTTGGCGTTATGCAGTCGGTTTGGCTGTGTAATAGGCTATCTATACACCTTACACCCTCAATTCTCACTAAAAGCGCGTTACAATGGATGCTTTCGGGATAGTACACCCACGAGGAGTGACCCTATGTTTTTATCGAGTTCGCAAATTGCGGACTTCAGCAAAATTGAAGCCGATCTTCAGTTTTTGCAGGCCTGTTTTTCAGAGGTTTTAACTGAGCTGGGCGAATCTGAACTGGCGGCGGCCTTGCCTTGGCAGCATGGCGACGCATCCCCGTCGGTGGCCGCGCTTGATCCGATGAAATTTACCCAGATGATGTCCATTGCCTTTCAATTTTTGAACATGGCCGAAGAAAACGCTGTGGTGCAATATCGGCGGCGGCTGGAGGCGGCGGGCCAACTAGAACAACTGTCGGGC
>CAZLPC010000617.1:0-267 GCA_964561305.1 uncultured Anaerolineae bacterium | reverse complement strand
GTGGCATCAAAACTTGCGGCGCTGGCACGACAGCGGCCTTGATGCGGGCCAGATTGCTGCCGCTATCCAAAATACGCATATCGAGCCGGTATTGACGGCGCATCCCACAGAGGCCAAGCGTTTTACGGTGCTAGAGCAGCATCGGCAACTCTATTTGTTGTTGGCTCGGCGCGAAAACCCGATCTTCACCCCCCAAGAGCAAGCGGCAATCCGCGACGAGATTAAGGTGGCGCTAGAACGGCTGTGGCGCACGGGCGAAATTTATTT
>CAZLPC010000616.1:0-2128 GCA_964561305.1 uncultured Anaerolineae bacterium | reverse complement strand
CACGGCCACCAAAGGCCCTAGCGCCAGAAGAATGATCGGAATCCAACGCCGTGTAAACCGATAAAAACCATCCATTGCCGCATACAGCGTCCGATGCAGCCCACTCAGGTCTACGCCTGCAACCGCAGTAGATGTGCCGCCCAGCAAAATGAGCGGCACGATGATGATTATGCCCCAAAACAGGGCTTGTTTGCGATGCGTTGTCCTAGAGACCCCCACCAATAAACAAGCGGTGATCAGCGGCAGAATGTAGTGAGCAAAGCCAACTTCAATTTGTTGGGGATCGGGGCTGGCCCAAAAATCATCAGGAAATTTAAGATCAAGATAGCGCTCTACACTGGCGGGCAAAAATTGGCTGCGGTCGCCGACATACATGGCACGCAAAGGCCCCAAAAACCACAACAACACTAACCCTCCTGCCAAAGCCGCGCCCCCTGTCAGCACAAACCACAGCCGCAAGCGCCAGCTATGCAGCCGCCATGTCTCGCGCACAGCATAGGGCAACAAGATCACGCTACCATAAAAGAAATATTGTAGATCGGTAAGGCCCACCCCCCACACACACAACACCAACAACAGCACTGTAGAGGCGACCCTGCGTGGTCGCCCAATGGTTTCCTGTTGTAGATTGACCGACGCGGCTAACGTCTTGCGTGTTTGGCGGATCAAAAGCAGCATGATCGGCAGCCAAAACCAACTTAACATGCTGATAGTAGACCACTGAAAAGCGCGGATGAAAAATGAACTGGTGAGCATCAAAACTGCCCCAATCAGCGCCGCACCCCAAGCCGCGCCTTCGGCCCGCAGCCAGCCCACTACCGCCAAGCCGCACGCCACCGTCGCCACCAGCAACATCATGTTCATGGCGGCTATTTGTCCTATCACTGGCTCTAGGACAGCCCACAGTGGGAACCAAAACGGGGTTAGAGTATGAAACGCCAAGTTATTGGTGTGTGGATATAGCACATAATCACTGGCATAAATGGGAAGTCCATTTGACAGCGCGTGCCCAATCCACCAATAGTTCCAATGAAAATGCGGGTAATCGGTGACACCCGCGCCGGGGATATGGGTATCGAGGTGGAAGATCACCTGATAATGCAGCAAAAACGCAAAACCACATAAAAACAATACCACCATGCCATAGCGCCGCCATTGAATATGCGCCGAAAAAACTGCTTTCAATACCTTATTCTCCTATGATACGCTTAAAACATCCATTCATCATTGGCAAAACAGCGCGTATTTTTCATCATTTACGATCAGGTCATCAAACAAATAGGGAGTGTGCTGCCCGATGGATCAACTCCGTTTTTACACTGACGAACACATTGATTTTGAGCTTATAAAACAGTTGCGCCGTTATCAAATAGATGTACTAACCTGCCAAGAAGCTGGTTTACTTGGCGCTTCAGATGACGTACACTTAAATTATGCTAGCGATCAGCGCCGCTTGATCATCACTTGTGATCGAGACTTTGTTCGGCTTGATGCAACATGGTCACAGCTAGGGCGCAGCCACACAGGAATTGTATACATGCACCAGCATGTTTGCAATAATATCGGATTACTTATCGGCAAGGTTCTCTTTTGGCAAGCGGCATTAAATGCCAACGCGGCGACACTAGAAGGCGATTTTTGGAACCGAGTGTTACACATCACCTAAGCAGACATAATGGAGCATCTTCATGGAGATCATTCCTATCAATCATATCACTCGTAAGCCCGACAGCGGCCAGCCAATGGTCGCAGGGCGGCGGATTCCAGTTGCTGTGCTGATTGCCACGATTCATAATCAGCCAGAAAACACGCTAGAACAAATTGCAGAAAATTTTGACCTAACTTTGGGGCAAGTATATGCCGCATTGTCTTACTACCACGATCATAAGGCTGAAATTGAGGCGATTTGGCGCGAGGCCAAGTCTTACATTGGGCAACCGACTTCTATCACGGCCGACGCATTGGCGGCCAACTTTAAAGCCCGCATGGCCGCCATGCAACAAGAACCATCTGCCCACCCGCCCCATGACTAGCCTGTTATGGTTGATACTCGAAGCGTACCCAATTGACCAGCAAACCCAGTTGGCGCGGGTTGGTCTCGTTTTGGGCGGCTGCTGGCACAGTGGCC
>CAZLPC010000615.1:0-2133 GCA_964561305.1 uncultured Anaerolineae bacterium | reverse complement strand
GCGATGCCTGCGTGCTCGCCCATGCTTTTTTCTAAAAATGTGATCTACTGAGGCTTATGGGATCGAACGACTGCACAACTCCGATCTGAACTCGAAAAAGACGAAGAAATAGCAGTGTACCCTGATCAATCGTAGAGAGTCAGCCGCACTTGCTCCAAACTCCTAACGCCAAACTATCCCCCGTTTCTAACCAAATGAGTACCGCGTTTCCCAGATGTATTTTTTGCGCTACAATACAGTAACGATTCGGCTGTGGGAGAGAGACGCTAAATGCCAAAGCAACAGCTAGACCACAAAGTGATCGTCATTGGGGCCGGCGCGGCGGGTTTGGCAGCAGCGCGTACCCTCCATGATGCAGGCCACAAGGTATTGATGCTTGAAGCGCGCGATCGGCTGGGCGGGCGCATGTATACGCGCACCGACTGGGCCCCTTATACGGTTGAAATGGGCGCTGGATCGGTGCATGGCCGCAACGTTATCACGTTTAAGCTGCTCAATAAATATCGCTTTCATACCACCAAAGATGCCAGTGGGCATGGCAAGTGGTACATCTATGCCCACAACCAACTCTATAACGACATTGAAGCCGCCCAACTGCCCCCTTTCGAGTTTTATAGCGCTTTTCCTGATATGGCCGAACACTGGGCCGCCACCCAACAGCGCGACGTGAACATGCTGCATGTGATGGAAACATGGGTGCGCCAACGCCGCCGCCGTTTGTCGCCGGATATGTGGCGCGTGGCCGAGCATTTGGTGACGGCCGAGTGGGCCGGCACGCTGCAAGAGTTGGGCGCTTTTGGGGCGGCCCAAACCACCTATGAAGACGATGGCGAGGGCGATTATCATATAGACGAGGGCCACAGCCGCCTTGCCCAGCGCATGGCCCGCAATCTCGGCATTATGTATGAAACGGTGGTTAAGCGTATTGCGTGGCAGGCGGGCGGCGGTGTCAGCATCACCACGACTGATGACCGCGTGTATAAAGCCGACTGTGCCGTGATCACGCTGCCGTTGGGCGTTTTGCAAGCCAACGATGTGCAGTTTAGCCCGCCTTTGCCCGACCGCAAGCGCCAAGCCATTCAAAAATTGGGCGCGGGGCCAGTGGGGCGCGTGGTCATCCGCTTTAAGGAGCGCTTTTGGCCGCGGGCCATGGCCGGCTTTGCCACCACCCACCCCACGCAATTGTGGTGGCGGGCGGCGTGGCAACATGATCATGAGGTGTTTGTGTGGACGAGCCTTTTTGGGGGCGATTCTGAGCGCCGCTATGCCCAAATGGAGCCTCGCGCCGTCGTAAAAGAGGCGCTAGACCATTGGGTGCAGGTGTTTGGTGCCCAAGCCGTCGAAACCTATGTGCATGGCGAGTATTATAGCTGGAGCAACGACCCCTTTAGCAAAACGGGCTATAGTTTTGTGCCCGTGGGGGCGGCCGGTCAACGGGCAATTTTAGCCGAAGCGGTGGCGGATGTGTTATATTTTGCGGGCGAGGCTACGCACCCGATTCGGCCAGCCAGTGTACACGGGGCCCTAGAAACTGGCTATCGGGCGGCGGCTGAAATTATGGGGCGTGTTTCGTCTAGCACACCAGATTAATCTTATAACTTTAAGTGTAAGCGAGGCATGGGGTGTCATCTTATCCCGATTGGTTTAACGAAATGATCGAATATGCAATTGACGAAATTGGCGAGTATGGCTATGTTACGCCCGAAACCCGCCTCGCCATCTATGATCGCCTAGACCCCATGGACAGCAATCCGCCCAATATTCATGCGACACGCGGGCGCGTGGCGCTGAATGCGCTTATCAAGGTGATACCCGTGTGGCAACTACACTTGCCGATACTTGCCGATGAGGACGATCAATTTCCGATTTTAATGGTCGAAAAAATAAAAGATGTGATTGAAGGCCGCGCCAATCTGCCCGATATGTGGGCCTATGCCAACGATCATTGGTATGTAAGCAGCAACGTGGTGGATGAAATTTTTGAGTATCACGACGACATCCCCAACACGGTGGCCTATGTCGTCGAAACCGCCATCAAAGCCTTGCTAGAGAGTATGGGCCTAGAGACGCTAAAAGAAGTTGAAGTGTGGTCGGATAATGATGCCAGCCGCTTCACCGATGATGCCGCCGCCA
>CAZLPC010000614.1:0-2135 GCA_964561305.1 uncultured Anaerolineae bacterium | reverse complement strand
GAGAAATTTGGCGAGTATGAGCGCGGCGGCGTGCCCGAATATTGGATCATCGATCGGCAAGACCAAACAGCGGCCTTCTTTCGGTTGGATGCAGAGGGGCGCTATCAGCAAATAGCGTTGGATGGGGAAGGGTATTATCATTGCCTCACGTTGCCCGGCCTAAAGGTGCATGTGCCCACGCTGTGGCAACAGCCCTTGCCCGGCCCTTACGCCACAGCCCTTGCAGTGCGGGCGATGTTAGAGCCTGATGCCTAAAATGAATAAGGCGGTTATCGTTAATAAAACATCTAAAAACGTGGGATATTTGTAAAATTGACTTAATGAGCCTTTAATTTTATGATAAACATTGTATACTTTTTTTCATACAGAGATTTAACGCGGCCCAATCCTAAGTTGGGCCATTTTTATGCTTGTTTTCAAGACAAGATGGGCGGTTATTGCTTCGTTCCTCAAACAGATGTCAAATTGGACGAAGTAGACAGCACATCTGCCGCACCCTACACCCCGCATGGCCGTGCCATCGTAGGGTCGCCAAATTTGGCGACCGAGTGACATAATTGAGGAACGGGGCAGTTATGCGCCGCCCAACTGAATGGCTTATTCGTCAGAATCTTCGGAGCTGGGTTCTTCTTCTTCGTCGGTGTCGGCGGGTGAGCTGGGTTTCTCCTCGGCCGCCGTAATCGTCAACACATACATGGCGCTGTCGCCAATATTAACATCATAATTATAGTAGCTTTCGCGCACGCCAAGGTTATATAAGAAGCCCTCGACCAAAAAGACCGTAACCGATGCTGATCGGAGCTCGGCCCCACCCATTACAGCGCTATCGTTTCCATACCCATATAGCGGATCAATTTGAGAGATGCCGACATCTGGAAAGTAAGGGCCAACGATGTGGGTATAGGTGATGGTGTAGTAGGTGCTGGTGGTTGGGTAAAACAGGTGAAAGGGCGGTGTTTCGCCATAAGCCGCAGTACCCTCTATTGCTGCGCCCAGTTCTACCGATTCAGCTATATCTAGGCCTAAGGCAAATTGCCCGTCGCCGTAGCCACTTCGTCCAGAATAGCGCGTGGCTACAATTTGGTAGGTGGCTGTGCTGGGCAGGGTGAAAATAATGGTAGCGTTATTATAAAAGCCAAAGCTGTCGTTTTGGGCCACAATGTCGTTGTCGAGAGTGGTCAGAAACAAATAGGCATCAAAATCGCCTTCTAACACATCCATTCTAATAATCACAATGTCGTCTTGTGCGCCTTCAAATAAATAAAGTTGCTCGAACTCGCGGTTAGAAATGCGGCCCCGCACTTCATCCCCATAGCTTAATGTGCGCGGCCCGTCGTCTTGGGCAGTGGCGGTTGGGGCTGCATTCGGCAACCCGAAACCGACTGCTAGCATCACTATCAGCACAAACAAATGTTTCATGATGATCTATCCTTTGGTTACTATTGAAGAGCTTGCCAAAAAATCTAGCATTCATTATACGGCAATTGGAGACAGCGCAATTTTACAGGGGCGAATGTAAGGTGATCGAAGGCGTTTTTTAGTTTTAGGCTTCATTAAATTGCATTTTTGGGCTTATGAACTACAATAGGCGATAGACTGATTACAATAGACCCATTTCTCAGAAACCACTGTGCCATATAGGATGGTTCTTGTCTAATGCTTAATTGCAAAGTACGCTGCGCATGAACGCCGCACCACTTCTCAATAATCGTTATTTAATTCATGATATATTGGGCGAGGGTGGTATGGGTGTAGTATATCGGGCAACGGATCGCCTTATCAATCGCACGGTGGCCCTAAAGCGGGTGACGATCAACCGCGCCAATTTGGTGACGAGCTTTGGCAGTGCCGACAACACGTTGCTGTTGGCCCAAGAGTTCCGCATTTTATCAGGATTGCGCCACCCCCACATTATCAGTGTCTACGATTATGGCTTCGACAGTGCCCAACAGCCATTTTTCACGATGACATTGCTAGAAGATGCGCTGCCCATTACCCAAGCCGCCCAAGCTGCTACCCCCGACACCATCTTGCGCTGGATCAGCGAGGTGCTACAGGCCTTGCGCTATCTGCACCAAAACGGCATTTTGCACAGCGATCTAAAGCCCAGCAATATTTTGGTACAGAACAACCGC
>CAZLPC010000613.1:0-2138 GCA_964561305.1 uncultured Anaerolineae bacterium | reverse complement strand
CAAATCTATGAGATTGTAGACCCCAGCAATATTGTCCCTATTGAACATACTGAGATTGAAGCGCTGTTTAACATTCAAAACCACAACCAATCCTATCGCACGAAAACTACTGATCCGCATTGGTTCTATTTTTCTCAAGGCCGTGATTGGTATCGGGTATCAAGAACCATTCCACACGCGCCGCAATTAGTAGCGGTGGGATGTGACGACTTTATTATATGGGAGCAGCGTGGGTTGTGCTTTACGCCGGCCCATCCTGAGGAAATATGGGTTTATGAATTGGGGGATGTGGATGCGCGGCAACGGATACAACGCAGTCAATTAACGCCGAGGCAGGCGTATCTCGATATTTATCAACTTCAAAGCTGGGTGACGTGGCGCTTTGCTTCGCATAGCTTGGCTACAGGTTATGAGGTCGTTAGCTATGATCTGGCCAGCGGCCAAACCTATCAGGTGATGGATAGTGGACCGGAGGTTGTGGGGTTTACGTATCAAGAAGACATGGTAGTGGCCTTTACGGGCCACGAGAATTATCTTGAGGGTGCGCACTATATTGGCTTAGATGGCATTGAGCGCAACACCGACCTTGCACCGGGTACATTTTTGGTGGCTGAAAACGAAAATTGGCGCTTACTGACCAACAATCCTAAAGATTTGATGGCTTTTGCTCACTATTCAATATTTAGGGCTGGACGATACTATGGAATTCGGGATTTATTTTTTGTGCGTTCGATGAATGATGATGCTTCAAGGCTATGGCTAGAAGGGCGTGATGGGCGTGTTATCCCAATCATAGAGAATGCTTTGATCAGGGCCGGCAATTTTAATGGTACAGAAGCCGTGCTCTTGGTGGATAATTCGATGATTATTCATATTGATGCCGATGGCCACATTCACCGTATCCCACTGGGGCCAAGCGTGCAAAGCCACTTGTTGTGTACATGGTGCGGAGCGCCAGAATCCACCACAACACATCTACCAATTGGGGCGATAGAATGGGCTGAAGATGGCTTTAACTTGGTGCATTCCAACGAAGGCAACCTCTATGTTTATGTAGACCATGAGGGGCATTCTTGTTCTAGCTGGAATGTAGTAGGGTGTGCATCGCCGCCACTGTCCAACCCTCGGTTTTACAGTGTGGGGGCTTTGGCGGGGCTATTGGGCATGGCGGGGGTGTGGGGATGGTCGCGCCGCCAACGCCAACACCTCGTAGAAAATTGAATGGTGCGACGCGGGCCGCCCCCTAATCGTTGAGTGGGGCAGCGGCGGCCAAAGCCCCCATTCCGGCGCATGGCTTACCCCACAAATATACTGTTTAATCTACCCACAAATGATAGGGCAGGTGCATGGTCTCGTTAAAACTTTCAAGGGCGATGCCCTCTAGGTCGTCTACGCGCACACGGCTGATGCTGCATTGGTTGATGCTCATGTTGGCCCATGCGCGGGGGTCTACATCTAGGACGCGGCATATCAAATAGCGGATGAGGTTGCCGTGGGCCACAATCAGCTCGTGGCGTTCTTCTTCATCGGTTCCGTTAAGGGGTTGGAAGAATATTTCAAAGGCTTTTTCGGCATAAAATTTATTTTCGGCCAATTTACTAGAGAGTTGTTCTTTGCTAAGTTCTGGATAGCGCTCGTGTTCTTTGCCGGCCAACCGAAACGGAACCACCGGAACCGACTCCCACAATTCGCGGAAGGTTTCTAGGCGCAGGTGGGGGTGGCGGGCGGCGATAATTTCGGTGGTTTGGAAGGCGCGGCGCATTGAACTGGTGAAAATGGACTCGAAAGGAAACGGCTCAAAATATTGGGCCACATATTCGGCTTGTTCGCGCCCCAGTGCCGTCAGCGACCCGCCTAAATCGTCACCAACTTCTTCATACACATTATAGTTGCCGTGCCGCACCAGATAGATGTACCGTCTCGCCATGTGGGTTCCCCTTGCTGTGGGCTGTCTTCTCGTCAAGAAGTTCTTATTATTGCAGATTATACCACTTCTGGCAGAAAGGCAAACAGATGGATTGTATTTGGATTGAAAGGGATAGGGCTTAAAACAAGGGGAAGCGCCCAAGCTGTCACACTATAGATAGCGTGACAGCAGGGTGTTTTTTGAGCAGCGTGTTACCAATAAACGGGCGCTA
>CAZLPC010000612.1:0-2143 GCA_964561305.1 uncultured Anaerolineae bacterium | reverse complement strand
GCCACAAAATAAAATAAATGACCCCCCAAAAAATGCCATTAAAGAGTTCGTCTTCTGGGTTGGCTTTTTTAGGGTTAGCCACGCGCTCCTGAGAGGCAATTGCGCCCTTCACCGCCGAGGTCAGGTTCTCGCGAGCGACCGAGTTCATCAGCATGGCCACGGCTTTTTCGTTGGGTAACTCTAGCAAGTCGGCGGCCAAGCCTACCGCCAGCATGTCATGACGCAAGTTGGGGTTTAGCGTAAAGGCTTGAATAAGGGACTCGGTGGCTTTGTGGCGCTGCCCCCTAATCTTAAAATCCACGGCGCGATCAATTTGTGCTTTGGCGGCGCGTTCGTCTTTCGGCGAGACATAGTCTGGCTCGACAGTAGGATTATGGGCATCGTCGGTATAGTCCCCAAACTGGGACGGCAGTGGATCATAGGTGGGGCGCATTCGGGTCGAAGAGGTGGGTGCGGCCAAGGTCGCCGCCTCGGTGGTGGGTGGCGCGGCGGATGGTGTATCCCACGGGGCCACATAGCTGCTGGCGGCGGGTTGCTCGGTGGTTTTTTCTTTGATGAACTTGGCCCCGCGCAACGCTAAGTCTTGCAGGGTCGGATCGGTATCGTTTTTATAGACCCACTGCAAGGCTTTTAGGGCACGGGGGTCTTGACTGTTGGCCATAGCGATAATAGCTTGTTTGCGGATGTTGGGGTCTTGGCTTTTAAGCAATTCGGCGAGTTCGCGTAAATCAGTCATTGGATAACCTTAAATACTATCTGAGAAAGTGATGAGTGCTATGTAAGATTGTATTACATCTGGATGGGCCTGCCAACTAATCTCCCTTATTTTAGGGGTTTTATGGCCGAGTGAATGCCAATTTGGTGCTTTTCCTCCTATCTGGCTCCCCCATTGCCTTTGCAATCTCTCATCAATTCCGCATATTGGGCCGTTACCCCGATCCATTTGCCATTAAAACGCATGACCGCGCCATCTTAGGGGGCAAGCGCGTATCCATGCTGTTTTTAAGTGTGCTATAATAGAGAAAACGGGTTAAAAGGATACACAGCACTATGGCTAGCATACGGGTTCGGGTTGAAAATGGGGCGCTGGTTCCATTGGATGACATCTCAAAATTGGAAGATGGGCACGAGTTTCTTTTGGTCAAGGCCAGCCACCATACTCCTGAGGAAGAAGCGGTCATTACTGATCAACTAGAGCAATCGCAACGAGCGCGGACCCATTCAGATATTGATTGGAGCCACTATTTTAGCGAAGAAGAATTAGAGCTGCTTGAGCGCTGGAAACAGTCCAACCCCGACGCTTCATCGTAGAATCGGGTGTATCACTGACCCGTTGTGTACCAAATTTACCGCTGTTGCCCTTGCCAGTGCGCTGGGCGCGTATGGTTGCCGACGACTTAACACCTAAAATCGTCACCTGATAACTCCTAACTAAAAACTCCCAACTAAAAAACTGACAACTTTGCATTTTCGCGGTATACTAGCGCGGATTTATTGCCGGATAGACTATTTTGAGGACGAAGAAACCGATGACTGCTGCACCTGAACAATTAACGGCGGGCGACGATGCCGCCTTGTTGCATGAATATAAGCCCATCCGCCGCCCCCAACACTTTTTATGGCTGTTGCCGTTGCCGTTGGCGCTGGTGATCGTGGTGCTAACCCTGTTGGGCGCAGGGGCCGGCCTGTTGTTTGTATTGGGCGGTTTTGGCATTGCGGCGGGCTTCGTGGCCCTTACGGGCTTGGCCTATGTGCTGTCCATTTGGAACAACGATTTAACCATCCGCGTCTATAGCGACCGCATTGCCCACACCCACAAAGGCCAAACCAGCGTCATTTTTTGGCGCGAACTGAGCGATGTCACCATCCACACCTATCGCACCCCGCGCAAGGGATTTGTGGGCGGCCTCACCGAGTTTACGCTGCATGGCATTGGCAGCAAAACCATCAGCATTGGCGCATTTGTGCACCACACCTGGAACCACTGGCGCCAGTATGTCTGACAGAGAGGTCTCAGCCCCGTCATTCCCGGCCCGCCTGCGGACACGTCTCAAGTCAAAGGCTGCTGCGAGCCTCCTGGGAGTAGCTGCGCACGCTTCTCAGCCAACCGACAACAGCGAAGAGAACAACGGTCACCAGCAAG
>CAZLPC010000611.1:0-2150 GCA_964561305.1 uncultured Anaerolineae bacterium | reverse complement strand
CGGCACGCGATCTTCAGGAGCCACATAGCGGCTGCCGCGCATTTCGGCCAACACTTCCCAATTCAGATACACTTGGTCAATGGGATACTCAGAAATAGCGATAACTTCTAGCTGACGGCGTGCGCCGGGCACGGCCATGGTCACGCTGTCGCCGATCCCCACGCCCATACCACGCGCCATGGCTCCCGTTAGCACAATGCCAGTGTGGGTGTTGTCGGCTGTCCAGCGTTCGCCCTCGTCTACGGTAAAGGTAAAGGCGGCATCATCGCTATTGACATCAATACCATACGCAAAAATGCCGGGCGGGCCCCCTGACCCAAAGCTGGGTTCATACTTCTCGCCATCGTCAGTGATAAAGTCTACTTGCAAGAAGTAGCCCGGCTCAATGCTTCTGACAAAACCCCCGTCGGCATCGGTGCCAAATTCGCGCTCAATGGCGGCCGTCAGTTCGGCGGGATCGTTGGCTTCAACCACAGCAAAGCCGATTTCGGTGTTAAAGCTGTCTAGGTAAGAGCCAATGCCATCGCGGATAGAGTCGAACACGCCATAAATGCCAATAAACGAGCCGACGGCAATGGTGAGGGTGATGACCGTGAGCATCAGCCGTATCTTCTTGGTGCTAACATTGGCCAAACCCTGCCGCACCGTGATCGGTATGGGCAAAGCCGCGATGATTTTGGCCACCGGGCCGCTGCCATACTTGGCATCAATACCCAAGTCGGTCATGGCTTGCAAAATGGTGACGCGGGTTCCGTTAAACACCGGAATAAACGATGACAATATGGGCACGGCCAAGCCTATCATTGCGCCCAAAAACACCGACCCCGGCGACCAACTGAAGCCATCAATCAGTGTATTCACTTGGGGGGCCAAGGCTTGCGCGGCTAAATAGCCACCCGGAATGCCGACGATAATGCCGGGAATCACCCCAATCAGGCCATACATAAAGGCAATGCCCGAGTAAATGAAGAAGGTATCGGTTTTGGTTGCGCCCAGCGCCTTCATGACACCAATTTGGTTGCGTTGCTCGCTGACCAACGACGTGATGACGTTAATCACCAAAAAGCCCGACACCACCAATGCCACCAGCGCTAATGTACTCAGCAAGCTGGTGAAGATCTGGGCGGTCTGAACAAATTGGCTATTGTCTGGGTCTTCGGTGCTGGTAAATTGGATCGAGTAGGGCGTGGATTCAATCAGGGTTTCTAGCTCGTCCACTTTATCCTCAAAGGCTTTGGTGGCGGCTTCGTCGGTTGCATCCGGATAGCTTTCGACGCGGAATAAAAAATCGTTATAGCCGCGTACACCCGACAGATACTCGACATCTTCTAAAAAGCCAAAGATGGATTCGTTAGGAGCAGTGGAATAGGAATGAAACACAATGCCGCTGATGGTGCGCGGCGCTTGGGTAATGTCGGTGGTGTCACCACTTAGCACACGGAAATAGAGCGTGTCGCCCACGGCCAGCCCCAAATTGTCGGCGGTGCGTTGCTCGACGGCAATTTGGGTGGTATCAGCAGGGAAGTCGCCTTCTACCAAGCGCATCGGGGCTAGGTTTAGGCCTTCAATGCCGTCTTCATAGCCATAATAGAACACCAACTCAAGATCGCGCAGGGCAGTGGTGTCGGGGTCTTTACTGAAGTAGACCGAACTGGCATTGCGGGCCTGCACCTCGGTCACGTCTTCAACAGCCGCCAACTGGGCCAGATAGGTGGGGTTGTCTATGGCGATGTCTTCTTGCTCCACTTGAGCAAAAATAGTGATCATCGCAATTTCGTCGGGGTCAATGTCTTCGGCCAATTGGCTGATGAGAATGTTGCTCATCGAAAACAAGGCAATTGTGCCCGTCACACCAATAAAAATGGCCATAGAGACCAGTGCTGTACGTCCCTTGCGCGACCAAACGTCACGCAGAATCTTACGAATACGGGTTTTTATCATTGTCTAAATGCTCCTCGCAATGTGTTAAGCAATCCTTGTCTCTACATTACGCACAATTGCGCAAAAAGTTATAGGCAACTGTGTTTTTGTGCCGCACTTGGTGGTTTTAACCAAATAGCTCCTAGAAACAGGTCGGATGTATCTGCCTCCTATGAAATGGCGCGGCCACACGGGATGCGCAGGGTCGAGATAATGCATTTTAACAAAAT
>CAZLPC010000610.1:1948-2154 GCA_964561305.1 uncultured Anaerolineae bacterium | reverse complement strand
GATTTAAGGAACCCCACCCATAGTTGGCGTGTCTTTTATAGTACAAAACCGATAGTTAATTTTTGTACTATAAAAGGAGATCAATCATGAAGCGTGTTATGCAACTTTTACTGATACTGTGTTTGCTAATGCCCGGCCTTCACTTGGGCAACCGCTTAGAAAGCGCTGCCGCCCAAGGCAACCCCCGCATTACGTCTTTCACCACC
>CAZLPC010000610.1:0-1938 GCA_964561305.1 uncultured Anaerolineae bacterium | reverse complement strand
GCGCGTGCCCGTTATTTGGACAAGCGTGCATCGTCCGGTGTTTGCCACTTTGATCTTTGAGCAGATTTTACCCGATGGTAGCGTGGTCAATGTCGAGTTGCCGCGCAGCACACCATGGGTCAATTCATCCGACCGCGGCGTGGTTGCGCCCCAACCCGTGGGGGCCGCCAGCGAGATTGTATTGCGGGTGCGGCTGTATAGTTTTTGGCTAAACCAGACTTATGATGAGCGCAACCTCACCATTCCCGTAACAGACCCCAGCCAGCCCACCATCGCCCGCTTCGATACATCGGTGGTGGGGGTAGAACGGGCCACACTGCCCAATCGGTCGGCTTATGTGCCAGTTGGTTTCGCCGTCAGCAATCGTACTGCGTCGCAAAATTTGGTGTTTGAACAAGTGCTGCCCGATGGCCGCGTGTTAAATGTAGAGTTGCCGCGCTCCAATCCCATTATCCCATCGGCGGGCGCGGGCACGGTGCGCCCCTATGATCCCGGTGCGGCGGCCACCAGCCTCCAGTTTCGGCTTACCATTTATGACTTGAATCAAGGTACGCGCTTTGTCAGCCGCGAACTAAGCGTACCCATTGTCGAACAAGCGCCCACACCCACCCAACCCACACCCGTTGTGGTGGCGGGCACATTTACCGCCGCCAGCTATAGCACCACCGAAAACGGCCCCATCAGCCTAAGTTGGAACGTCCCCAACCCAACGGCGGGCCCAATGCCAGTTTATGTGTGGCAACAATGGTCACAGGGCGGACTAGAGCGCATTGGCGGGGCCCTACCCACCACCCAACAAGGCTATAACATTACCACGCCAGCAGGGGCCAGTCGCGTCGTCTATTCGCTGCTAGATGCCAATGGCAACCGCCTAGCGCCCCCGATCACCATCACTGCCACCTGCACCTATGCAAGTTTGGGCATAAACACCACCGATGTTTGCCCGCCCAACGCCATCCGCGAGGTAGAAGCCGCCTATCAACCCTTCGAGCGCGGTTTTATGGTGTGGTTCGAGGGCAAGGTCTATGTATTCTATCAATCGCGGGTGGGCATTGCGCTCCAAGACACCTTTACCGATGCCGATACGCCCACCATTGCCACCAACACCCAAGATGTACCCGCCGGCCTTCATGCGCCCATTCGTGGCTTTGGCAAAGCATGGATAACTGCGCCTGATCTGGGCGGCAATTGGGTCGGCCACAGCATCGGTTGGGGCACAGCCCCCGAACAAGGCTATACGGCCCGCGTTCAGACCATACCAAGCCAAGCCCTCACACGCTTTAGCGTCACGCTGCCCAATGAATCGGTCGTCAGCTTCGACATCTATTCTCATTCACGCTCGTTTTCGTGGTAAAACGCCCCATTTGCAGAAACTTATGGCGGGCAGGACGTTTCCTGCCCCTGCAAAATGGCGCGGCCATGCGGTTTTCGGGCGGGATACATTCCGCCCTTTTAGATCGTACCGTTTGTTGATGCGATTAACCCTTGTTTGGTTGTTAAATCGCATTATGTCGCCCCTTTTCATCGCGTTTGCGAGCAATTGTTATGAGATGCAACAATTAAACCCTTTATGACCTAATGGTGTACAACTAATATCATCTTTTACGATTTTAATGAAGGAGACCTTTAATGCGCCTCAGTCCCAATCGAGTGCTGTCGCTCTGTTTTTTTCTTGTGCTAAGTGTGCTGGTGCTGGCCGCGTGTGGATCGTCGGACGATGACACCAGCAATAACGGCGACACCACGACCCGCCCCAACACCGCCCTGCCCGCGTTGGTCGCTTCTGATGCGTTGCTGACGTTGGATGATAGCACCAGCCCGCTTGGGCCCGACCCATCCGTAGTGGGCAATGGTATTGTTGGCGCTTTGCAATGGTCGCCAACTGCCGACACGCTGGCGGTTGCCCTTGGAAAGGTGGCCGATCACCCGCCGCCGCAC
>CAZLPC010000609.1:0-2164 GCA_964561305.1 uncultured Anaerolineae bacterium | reverse complement strand
CGCCAGTTTATCGCCCAGCGTTGGGGACATTTATTGACCCTTGAGGCGCTCTCATTGATTATGTTTTTGGCACTTGTGGGCGTGCGCTTGGGCAATCCCGATTTGTGGCACGGTTCTTTCGGCGGCGAAAAACCGATGAATGTGGCCTACTTTAACGCGGTATTACGCAGTAGCATCTTCCCTGCCATAGATCCTTGGTTTGCAGGTGGCTATATCAACTATTACTATTGGGGCTATGTGCTGGTTGGGACACCCACAAAGTTGTTGGGGATTGTGCCATCCTTTGCCTATAACCTCATTTTGCCGACGCTATTTTCATGGACAGGGATGGGCGTTTTTTCGGTGGCTTATAACTTGGTGCAATGGTCACGCGAGCGCCGCATCGAAGCGGCAACGTCAACGGCGGTCGTGCATGAAAAGTTTGGCCCATTGGGTAATGCCTACGTTGCAGGCCTCATTGCATTGTTATTGGCGGTGGTGCTGGGCAATCTGGGTACGATGCGCGTGATCAACTCGACCATTAGTGCTGCCGGTGATTGGCGTGGTGCAGCGGCCTATGAGCAACAAACGCTAGACATTGCCCTGATGGAGTATCGTACCCAAAACGGGCGCGAGCCAAGCCAAGCTGAATATGAAGCCCTAGAAGCAGATGCCCAGCTTACTAACCTAGAAGCCACCCAAAAATGGCTGTCGTCCTTGTGGGATGGCTTGCGGGCCCTTGCTAACGGCGATGCCATATTGGATATTGCGCCACATCGGTGGTATTGGGCCCCCACCCGCACCATTGCCGAATTGCCCGAACAACGCGGCCATAACGCCATTACCGAAATGCCCTATTTCACCTTTTTATATGGCGACATGCACGCGCACATGATGGCTATGCCGGTAACTTTGCTGGTGATATTGATTTTAACGGGTGAAGTGCTGGGTGCAGGACGTGGCTTACGAAATACACTTGGTAGCCTAGTGCTGCTGTTGTTGTTGGGCAGCACAGTTGGCTTGCTGCGGGCCATCAACACATGGGACTGGCCGACCTATATGATTTTGAGTGTTTTTGCGCTGACATTTGCGGCATGGGTGGGCCAAAAACGGCTGCGGGCGGATGTACCACTCTCGCCACTATATATGCGGTTGCGTCAATATCTCGATTTTTGGTATATCTTGCGTGTGTGGTGGCTGCTGGGCTTTGTGTGGGTGGGCATGGCGCTCTACATTCTGCTGAATGTGTATCAAACCCAAGACTATCAGCACCGCCTAGAAGATGGTCAAATTCCGCAACTTTGCACCGAGCTTGATCCAGAAATAAATATCATCCCTGATTTTTGCGACGGTAACATGAAACCCGAATTTTCTTTCAGCCGCTTGATCTTGGCGGGTGGCTTGGGGTTGGGTGCAGTGGTGTTTTTGTATGTGGTGGGGCTGGTGTTGTTGGGCAACCGCTTCACACAAGATGCACTTGCGGCGTGGGTGGCGCGGCTACTCATTTTTGGTCTTGCATCGGTCGTTGCTATCTGGCCTTATATGGAGCGTTTTGCATCGGCTTATGGCGAGGTTTTACCGTGGAAATTTGATAAAACTCCATTGTGGGCTTATGTGAACATCCATGGCGTGTTTTTGTTTATTATTTTAAGTATGTTGCTATGGCAAACCGGACGTTGGTTGCGTAGCCATAAAGTTGCCGACTTACGTGGCCTTAGTATGCCCGTATTGGCAGCACTGGGTGTGGCGCTGATTACCCCACTTATAACACTCTATTTGGGTGTATTTGGCGAGTACAAGGCCTTTATAGTGGCATTGCCGATGTTGGTTTGGCTGATGGTGTTGTTTTTGTTGCCCAATCAAAGCCAAGTCGAACGGTGGGTATATGTTATGACTGGTTTGGCGCTGGGGCTGACGATGGCCGTTGAGATGGTGGTATTGCAGGGCGATGGTGGCCGCCAAAACACGGTCTTTAAGTTTTACATTCAGGTATGGTTGTTGTTTAGCATTGCGGCTGGTGTCAGCGTGTCATGGCTCATGTACTCGGTCGAACGCTGGACACCCGTTTTAAGTGGCACTTGGCAACTGGGCCTAACCACTTTGTTAAGCCTTGCGATGTTATTTCCATTGACAGCCACTTTGGGGCGCTTTGAAGACCGTATGAATGCCGCCGAAACACCGCTTA
>CAZLPC010000608.1:1055-2171 GCA_964561305.1 uncultured Anaerolineae bacterium | reverse complement strand
GGCGATGAAGAAGCCGTCGCTAAGGTAGCCATCAATCTATTGAGTAATGCCATCAAATTTACTGAGGCGGGCAAGATAACGCTGGGCATTCATAATGGGGACGATACATGGAGCATCGTTGTTTCTGATACGGGCATTGGCGTTCCGCCCCACGCCCGCGACTATATTTTTGAGGAGTTTCGGCAGGTGGATCAATCCTCGCGGCGCAAATATGGCGGCACAGGCTTGGGGCTGGCCATTGTCAGCCGCTATACGCGCAGCATGGGCGGCACTGTCACGCTACAAAGCGAGCTTGGCGTGGGCAGCACCTTCACCGTCACCCTCCCCATTCAGCCCCCCACCGCCGCAAGCGCCCCACCCCTCGCGGCGGTTATAGATGTGTTGGAGCCAAACCATGGCCAACAGTAAAATACCCGACAATATACTCTTGGGTTGGCAAATGGTGGTGATTGATGATGAACCCGACAGTCTAGAGGTGGCCCAAATTATCCTAGAAACCTATGGCGCAACCGTTCACACGGCTGTTAATGGCGCAATTGGCCTAGCGGTGGTAAGAAAGGTGCGCCCACGCTGCATTATTTGTGATATTTCGATGCCTGTATTAGATGGCTGGGGCTTTATCCATACGCTTAAGCGGGATCGGGCACTGCTAGACATCCCGTGTATTGCACTTACGGCCCATGCCATGGTCGGCGACCGCGAACGCGCCATTGCCGCCGGCTTTCACAACTATCTCACCAAGCCCCTTACGGCGGGGGCCTTCATTCAAGACTTGTTGCGATTATTGATTGATATTCCTGAACTGAGCCAATTTTTGAACATAGAGAAAGAAGACTAACGAATGCCAAACAATACATGGCGCATTCTTGTCGTAGAAGACGATCCCGATGGGCAAGAAGTGGTGGCCACTATCTTAGAGCATCTCAATATTGCCATGGATGTAACGGGTAACGCCGCCGAAGCCGAGGCCTTGCTGTTTGGGGGCCACCACCACTATCAGGCCGCCATTATTGACCTTGCCCTGCCCGATAAAAACGGCTGGGAACTGTTGGCGGCGATTTTGGGACACCCCACCACCGCCGCGCTGCCCTGCATCGCCGTGACGGCCTATCACAC
>CAZLPC010000608.1:0-1045 GCA_964561305.1 uncultured Anaerolineae bacterium | reverse complement strand
TCGCCAAACCCATAGATGCCACGTCCTTTGCCCGCCGCCTCGAAGATTTGTTGTCTTAGGAGCAACGCCTGAAAAGCCGCGCTTGTTACATAGCAGTTTGGGCAATGGCTTGGCGCGGAACATCCGCCCGTTGCTGCTTGGCAATAATGGTGATTAGATAGCCGATGCGCGTGGCAATTTGGCGAGCGCTTTGTTCAAACGCCGCCAAGCGCCCTTTGCCTTCCACCGCAGCCGGATCGTCAAAACTCCAATGAAGTTGTATTTTTCCACCCGCAAAGAAGGGGCAACTTTCGCGGGCGGCATCGCACACGGTGATCACATAGTCAAACTCTTGGTCTAGGTACTCGGTCAGCACCTTAGAATGTTGGGTGGTGATGTCTATGCCGCGCCGCTTCATCACTTCAACAGCTTCGGGCTTAATGGATGTGGCTTCGGTGCCGGCGCTAAACGCCTCAACCAGCCCCGCGCCCATGTGCCGCGCCAAGCCCTCCGCAATTTGAGAACGGGCGCTGTTATGCGTACACAAAAATAAAATGCGGACGGCGTTTTGCAGGCGCACGGTTTCGGGGGCAGCGCGATCATGGGCCTCAAAAATGGCGGGATGCAGGGCCCCACCCGCCTCTTGAAACTGACGCGACAACACCTCTATCAACAAATGATAGTAGGGTTCGCGGCTGGTGGTGGTGCGGCGTTCGCGCAGCAGGCCCGCCTCGCGCAGGTTGCCAATGTGCTGCTCAATGCTGTCGGCGGGCAGATTGAGGGCCGCGGACAACTCGCTGGCTTTTAGATCGCTCATCTGCAAGTGTTGAACAATGGCCCAGTGGTTATCGTCGCTCAAAATCTTAAATAGTTTGGGGGTAGGGGTAGGCATAGGGTTTCTCAATTCGATATAATTCAATTTATATTGCTTCAATTTCATTTGAATTATATTGATTTATGCGATGGGTGTCAACAGATTGGGGCAACCCGATGTCGCCATTTTTTTCAACTTAAAAGATATGCTAAGATGAAAGCATCCAATAAGAGATTCTGCTGAGGAGGTATC
>CAZLPC010000607.1:0-2179 GCA_964561305.1 uncultured Anaerolineae bacterium | reverse complement strand
GTCATTGCTGACGGCTGCTAGCCCGTCGAGGGTTGGGCAAATATTGCGCGGGGATTCATTCTTGTGCAAGGGGAAAACGCCAAAAAAAGAGCGCTCGAAGCGCTCTTTGATGTATGCTAACCGCTAGTGTTAGTCGGTTCCGACACTGGCGTGTTGGGCACTCGTGCTGATATTTTCGGTGGGCTGGGC
Organism: uncultured Anaerolineae bacterium; assembly: GCA_964561305.1. Lineage (GTDB taxonomy): Bacteria > Chloroflexota > Anaerolineae > Aggregatilineales > J027 > J027. The sequence goes on along the minus strand of CAZLPC010000607.1, from coordinate 1,990 downwards.
ATTGGCCGCCATGTCGCGTTCTTTGCGGTGGGCTGCCGGGAAGCTGATCAGCTTTTGGTTCTCTTCGTCAAAAATGGCCAAGTTGGCAAGTACCAACTCAATGCTGCTCTTCAAAGTCAGGGTTGGCACATCTTGAAACTCTGTGTGTGCTTTATGCACCGTCTCTAGCTTATAGTTGGGAATTTTGGGGCTTAAATGATGGATGTGATGGAAACCAATGTTGCCAGTAAACCAGTGCATCCACTTCGGCAAGTTATAGAAGGTGCTGCCATGCAGTGCGGCATCGGCATAGTCCCATTCTGGCTTGCTGGCCCAATAGGCATCTTCAAATTGATGTTGCACATAGAACATCCACACGCCCATAGTGGCGGTTAGCCATCCGGCCGGGAACCAGATCATCAAAAAGGCGGCGGGGCCAATCAACAATGAGAAGCCAAGAAACACAAACGCGGCCAAGATGTCGGTGCGGATAATGCTGGAGCGTTCGGCTTGGTTGCGGGCGTGCTTAAGCGCAAACGGGGCGCGGTGCAACACCATAAACATCAAGGGTGGGCCAAACACAAACAGCATAATGGGGTGACGATAAATGCGATAAAATAGGCGCTGGCGTGGCGTGCTATTATGATACTCGTCAAAGGTCATCGTATAGACATCGCCCGTGCCACGTTGCTCTAGGTCACCGTTATGGGCATGATGAATGGCGTGGCCTTTGCGCCAAAATTCGTAAGGGGTCAGTGTGAAGACGCTGCAAAAAATACCAATACGGTCATTCATTTTTTGGCTGTTAAAGAACGAGCCATGACCTGCGTCGTGTTGAATGATGAAAACGCGCACGGTTAGGCCGGCGGCGATGGGTGCAAGCAACAACGTGAGCAAATAGCTTACATCCAACGATAAATACATCAGCACATAAACAATGGCGAGGGGAACGAAGGTGTTGGCCACTTGAATCCAACTGCGATGGTCGGCATTTTGATAGGGCTTTACAGCCGATACCCAAGCCGGACGCTCTTTTTTGGTGGGTTGTTGTTGTACAGTCACGACGGTCGATTCCTTTACATCGGGTGAAATTTATCACAAAACACAACTACTATAACACAATCGTTTTGCAAAAGTTACGCAATTATCCAAATGATGGTTTGGTTAATATGCTAAACTGCTCCAATCTCGATACAGTAGCTTATTGTTGGGTACATTTCAAATTGGGTACAATCTTCAAAAATACCATTTCGATGGGTTTAACGGTGCGTTGGTGAAGTTTGAATAATAAATCGGGCTGCTGATAGCGGCGGTCGAGATATATCTCGACCCTGCGTATCCCGCACGGCCGCGTCATTTTGGAGGGGTCGGATACACCCGACCCATTTCCAAGTGTGTAGCACGTTTATTTTTTAAGGTTCATAAACCACGCCGATCATAGAAGAAGCCAATTTAAATAGCGGCGGTGCTTCAGCCCGCCGATGGTGTCAACACCAGCAACAAGTCTGATTAAATAGGTCGCCCCCGATTTGAAATGCAGCCTCATTATCAACAATGTATAGACATTTTTGAAAGTTGCGCTACAATAAAAGTGTCAGTCGGCCAGCCGACCGACTGTCAACTTAACAGGTGACGTATACATTAGGTTTCGACAGGTGATTTGAATGGCCACCACAACCCATAGTCGCAGTTTGCCCCGCACCCACACCCAATCTGATAGCGCGCCTGCCTTCAGCCCCACCGACTTCGCCCGTTGGCGCGAGTTGATCACGCTGGCAGAAGGCCCCCACGAGAGCCTGAATGTGATTGCGCCGTTTTCGGGCGATTTTTTTTCATATATTCCGGTCGGTCAGCCGACTGACATGCAGCTAGCCCTAGACAAAGCCCGCGCCGCCCAACCCGCATGGGCAGCACTGAGCGTCCGTGAGCGCGCGCGCCGCCTGCAAACGTGGGCGGATGCGATCTTCGACGCGCCCGACGAATTGATCGAAATCATCCGCGCCGAGACGGG
>CAZLPC010000606.1:0-2181 GCA_964561305.1 uncultured Anaerolineae bacterium | reverse complement strand
GGCTTTGGCTATGGTATTGAAACATCGTTGCTGGGTTTGGATGGCAACGCTGTCGTGAATCGGCTGAACGAATTGGGCGTGTCATGGGTAAAACACACCATTGATTGGAGTCGCTATGAGCCAACGCAAGGCCAAATTGAATTTGACGAGATTGATAGCATTATCAACACGCTAGAAGCTACAGATGCCAGTATCCTGCTAACCGTAATTGGCGCGCCAGAATGGGCGCGGGCAGTTGCCGATAATCCCGGTAGTGCGCCCCAAAATTATAATGCTTATGCAAACTTTGTGGGTGCATTGGCCGAGCGTTATGGCGACCGCGTAGCGGCGTATGAAATTTGGACACAGCCTAACCTAGAACAATATTGGGCTGGCAAGCCGCTTGCTGCTACTGAGTATGTGAGCTTGTTGCAAGCGGCCTATTCTGCAATTAAGATCGCCAATCCCGAAGCAGTGGTGGTGTCGGCGGGTTTGGCTCCTACGGGGGGCGGGCCGGGCGCTATCAGCGACGTGGATTATTTGAGCCAAATGTATGCGGCTGGCTTGGCGGCTGTGTCGGATGCAATTGGGGCGCGGCCTTATGGATTTGGCAACCCACCCGATTCAACTTGCTGCCAAAACAACCCAGAGATTACTCAATTCGATAACCACCCCAGCTTTTTCTTCCTTGAAACGTTAAATGCCTATCGCGCTATTATTGTAGAAAATGGCGATGAAGAGACCCTTATTTGGGCGACCGAATTTGGTTGGGGCAGCAACGAGAATTTTCCCATTGCACCCCCACTGGGATTTGAATTTGTGACATCGGTAACACTCGATCAGCAAGGTCAATACCTAGAGCGTGCTTTTACACTGGGCAATAGCTTGGGCTATGTGGGGCCGATGTTTGCATGGAACCTCAATTTCTGCCAAGCCTACTCCTTGCAAGACTATCAGTGTTTCTGGAGTATGCTTGATCCGGCGGGGAATCCGCGCCCCATCTTCAATATCTTTAGTGCTATCGAAAAATAACCTCCTATCATGTTTGACTGGCCGCGGGGTTCTCGCGGCCAGCCTTACGAATTTGGTGGCAACGCTGTCTCACGAAAGATGCGTAGGGCAAGCTCAGTGTTAATGGGTAATAATGCAATCTGCAAAACACCGCCGTCAGCTTCACTAACTGTCACATAATCCTCACCAACCACATTACCGCTAAATGGATCCCAAAACTCGACCCGATAGTTGCCCATTGGCATATTGGGTACGGCTAAAATGGCCTCAATAGGGGTAACATTGCGTTGGGCCGCCACTGTTTCCCATGTATGCTCGCGATGATGAACCCATGCCAACACAGTGCCTTGCTCAACATCGCCTAGGGCAAACACGCGCAAGGGCGAGCGATAATCGGCGATCTCAATAGATTCAAGTTGCAACCAATCTTCGCCAGTATTGTCAAAGATGATATTATGTTGGCCTGCTCGTAGTGGGATACTGAAGCTGGTGGCAGATGTACCAGCCGACAGATCAATCGCCAGTGCAGTCACATCGTCAATGGTGATGACCAAGCGGGCATTGGCTGAAGCCGACACACCGCGCACCCGCACTGTCATACTGGTATCTATAGGTGGTGTTAGACGAAACACCGCAGGCTGGGCATTGGCCGTGTTATAGCGTTGGCCATAAAGATAGCTTGACATGAGGCTAGTTGGCGGGGCAGCGCCATCCCCCGTAATCGAATAGATGGTATCGGGTAGCGAGGCGCTGCGGAATGTGGGGTTAAAATTGTCTATGAGGATAGCCTCATAGTCAACATCATTTCCTAGCACCAATGCTGGCTCGATGGGAACCAAGGCTAAGTTATTCCATTCGATCCCTTCTATGAAGAGTGATAGTGGGGTATAGATGTTGTATAAGTCGTTGGGATGAATGTAGGTGTCCCACCAATAAGGCATAGCCGCGCCAGATGCTCCCGTCATAACACTCGTCCATAAGGTATTGCGGATATGAATGCCTGTTGGATCGTCGGCAGCAGGTTCGAACCATGGATTAAGTGAAAATTCGGTTATGAGCAATGGGCGCTGAAGGCCGACATTTGTCCCTACGATTGTTTGAAAAGTGAGGGCTGTTTGATCAAGTGCTGGCTCAATCGGTCGTCTTTGGTATAACGCCACTTGGCTGAAGTCTATGGCAGGGCTATTTTGA
>CAZLPC010000605.1:0-2193 GCA_964561305.1 uncultured Anaerolineae bacterium | reverse complement strand
CCCGCCACGCCACCACGCCCACCTAGCCCACGTCTGAAGGCCGACTGTCCGTTACTTGGGCTTGGTGGGCGGTTTCCCATTTACCTAGTGCCTCTAAAATAGGCTGAAGTTGCCGACCAGACGCTGTGAGTGTGTACTCGACGCGGGGTGGCACTTCGGCGTACACCTTGCGGCTAATTACGCCATCGGCCTCTAACTCGCGCAGTTGTGCGGTCAGCATCTGTTGGGTGATACCCGGTATCAGCCGCCGCAATTCGTTAAAACGTTTGGTTCCACCTATCAAATAGTAAATAATGATCAGCTTCCATTTGCCGCTCAACATCCGCACCGCCTGACTCACGGCACAATCATTTGGATAAGGATTCTCATTCTGCATGGCATCATTCCTTAAAGGTATGTTTTTTAGGAGTATATCATAATTTAATGCGTACTTGTGAAAATGGATGCTACTCCCTAAACTGATCACTGTCAATTACATTCATGATCTAAACGGAGTAGAACAGATGACAAACACCCAAACACTTAAAGTCTTGGTCTATGGCGGCACCGGATCGCAAGCCAGCCCCACGGCGCGGCATTTGTTGGCGCAGGGCCATCAACCTTATGTGTTAACGCGCAACCCCGAAAAAGCGGCCCCCTTAGTAGCAGCAGGTGCGATAGCCATCGCTGGCGACTTGGCCGATGCCGACAGCTTGGGCGCTGCCAGTGAGGGCATGGATGCTGTGGCGCTGCTGATTCCGGCCTTCTTAGACAACCCCATGGCCGCCACCGACTATGCCAAAGCCGCGATTGCGGCGGCAGTAAAGGCGGGCGTGCAGCATATTGTCTGGAACACCAGCGGCCCTATGCCCACCCAACGCACCGGCCACCCCATGAACGACAGCCGCTTAGATGTGTTGGACTATCTGCAAGCAAGTGGGATTAGCCATGTGGTACTTGTGCCCACTGCTTATACTGAAAATTTGCTGGGGCCATGGACACGCCCCGCCGTGATTCAGCACAATCGGGTCTCGTATCCGGTGCTAGAAGATCGCATCATGGGCTGGATCGCGTCGGATGATGTGGGCAAGTTGGTGGCCGCCGCCCTAGAGCGCCCAGCGCTAGCGGGGAGCGTGTTTCAGATTAGTGGGATCGAGGGCGTAACTGGCCCCCAATTGGCGGCTATTTTTAGTGAAGGCTTGGGCCGCCCTATCAGCTACTATGCCATGACCCCAGAAGAAATGGGCGCGGCCATCGAGTCTGTTTTTGGCCCGGGTTCGGGCGAACAAGTTGCGGCCAGCTATCGTGCCGACCAACAAGATCCCAACCCCACCGTCATGCACCATCCCATGGATGAGGTGTTGGCGCAGTTGCCCGTAAAAATGACCACGCTTTTAGAATGGGTGAAGTCCCACGCCGCCTTATATAGCGCCTAGTGCTGAGGATTTATGAAAACGTTAGCAGGGCAGCCAATAGCTGCCCGCTTGTGTTATTGAAGGCAGGGTTGCATCTGCACGCGCAGCGACTCTGCGATAGCCAACATCACGTCATCAAGACCACCATCTACGGTGGTAATGGTTGCGTCAATGCCGCTACGTTGAACCAGATAGCCCAGCCGCGCCATGACATTGTGCAAAATATTATCGGCGCTGCAATCGGTGGTTCCTGAAAAAGCGATCTCAATGCGGGCGTTGGTGTCGGGATGGGTGTAGTAAATGATGAGTGGGTCTAGGACAATCGTTTCAATAAAGCCAGCGGGCTGCCCAATCTGCAAGAGCGACACTTGTCCTAGCAAAGATGTTCCTTGAGAGATGTCATAGTCGGGCTTCAAAAAAACCGAGTGTAATAGATCGGGATGGCTGGCAAAGCGTCTTAGGTCAAGCGTTTGCAGCATCGCTTCATAGCTGATTTGGTTTTGCTCATAATCGGCTTCTGATACCAACCATGCCACGAAAACCTGATTAAGCTCACCCGTAGTGGGGCCAGAGCCATAGCGATAGAGAGTCGGGCGCGAGACTTCCGCACGATAGGGCGATAAGTCGAGGTTAGTAGCATTGGGCGGGTAAAAATTGGGCGGATCGTCGAAGGTCAATGGGCCGGGATAAATCGCTAGCATGGGCGGGGCGTTTTCGCCGGCCCCATAGGCCACCACATCCGTCGCTGTGACGGGTTCGGGCGCAAATAGCACAACTGGCAACCCCTGAATTTCGGCAT
>CAZLPC010000604.1:0-2193 GCA_964561305.1 uncultured Anaerolineae bacterium | reverse complement strand
GTGCCAGCCCAAAACACCAAATTGTGATCTACTGATTTTGGGCGACCACATCGGGTCGTCCCTACACAAACCGCATGGCCGCGCGATTGTAGCGGTGATAGGGCTGGCTACTCGTTCCAGTGATTGGGTGCTAATGGATGATCTCATCAGCACCGCCACCGTTATTGTGCAATAAACATGGGCGGCACAAGATGCGCGGTTGTTGGGCGGGCACATAGGTTGGGCCGAGAAAAAACGTTTTCGCTGCCACTCATGCGCGGCCACTCATAATTAGGGTTGAGACGCGAATTGTACCTGCTGCTGGGGTTGGGGCCACGTCCATGCATACCAGATAATAAATAGCAGCGCAGCCACCTCGACGCTGACAATGAAGATATAGTGTGGCAAGAACGAACCGCCCCCGATGACAAACACAATAGTAAAGATGCCAGCAATAATATTTGCCCAACGATTGGCTTTGTATGGCAGCACCCGCGACAACAGCACCATCGCAATCGGGATTTCTAACAGTACAGCGGCGAGCAACAGAAAGTTATCGGTGATCTCGACTTCACCAGCATAGCCTGTCAATAGTTCCTGAAGAAACTCAGCCCTCAGGAACGATAAGACATCGGCGTAAATCATGTTTAGCAGCACGAAAACCCACGTAGCGGACAGTATGACCCTTCGATCAAGAGCCTCGTAGGTCATCTTGTTGATATTCATTCGGTACTCCTGTTTGGATGTGATGAACACATTCTATAGATTGGCATTTTCAAGCGAAATGCTGTTCTACCAACATGATACGTAGAAGTGCCGACAGGGTTGCAGAACTGGGCAGTGGATCAAAAAGTGTAACTTGAAAGAACGGTGTGCAGTATCCGAATTAGGGACCAATTCGTTTCCTGTGTTGCGCACTTTGTCGGTATAGCACAGGTCGAATTTAGGGTTCCTACTCCATTCTGGCCGCACAAACGGTATAATGGGGGTGTTGGGTAGCTTGACATGAAGGAGCCAAAGCTTGAGTACCACGCCCGATCTAACCGGCAAAACCATAGATAAATATGTAATTAGCTCATTTATTGCCAGTGGTGGCATGGCGGCAGTCTATCGCGCCCAGCAAAAAAATCTAAACCGCGAGGTCGCCATTAAGGTGTTGCCCACTGCCATGGCCGAAGACCCGATGTATGTGGCGCGTTTTCTGCGCGAGGCCGAAACCGCCGCCAAACTAGAACATCCCCATATCATCCCCATTCATGATTATGGAACCGAAAAGGGCCTTAACTATGTGGTGATGCGCCTGTTGAGCGGCGGCACACTCACTGAGCGCATGAAGATGCGCGGCGAGACCGACCAGCCTCTGCCTAGCTTGCACGAAACGGCGCGGTTGTTGCGCCAATTGGCCGGTGCGTTAGATCATGCCCATTCGATGCGCGTGATTCACCGCGATGTCAAGCCCAGCAACATCATGTTTGATCATAACGGCACGCCCTTTTTAGTGGATTTTGGCATTGCCAAGCTGATGGCCACCACCGCCGAAAGCCTGACTGAAACGGGTGTGCCGATGGGTACGCCCATTTATATGTCGCCGGAACAGTGGGACAGTCTGCCAGCCACGCCCGCCATCGATCAATATGCGTTGGCGGTGGTGATCTATCGTTTGGTGACGGGGAATGCGCCGTTTCGGGCCGATACGCCCTATGCCCTGATGCAAAAACATCTCTCTAGCCCCATACCCCCCATTACCAATATCCGCGAGCCGATGGCGGGCAAAATTCACACCGTGTTAAAACGCGCCATGGCGAAGGAAGCGGGGGATCGCTTTCCGACGTGCATTGCCTTTGCCGATGCGTTTGAAGCGGCCATCGCGGAGGATGATACCCCCAATACCGGCTATTTCACGTTTGTATTGCCAGAGCGCGAGTGGGTGACAACCGCCAACACCGATGAGATTACGACCAATCCACCCGACGAACAAGTGATTGCCACACGCCCCCAAAACCCCACCAGCCGATTGGGGATGTTGTTGGTGGGCGTGGCCGTGATTGCGGCGCTGGTGTTTGGCGTGGTGTTTGTGTTGGGCGATAACGATGATAACGGCGACCGCGATGATCAGCCGAGTGCTAGCGGGGCCAACACCCCCGCGCTCGATGAATTAGCGACAGAAACCGATGCCGTATTGCCGCCCGCCCCTACCCCCATCAATACAGAAGT
>CAZLPC010000603.1:0-2198 GCA_964561305.1 uncultured Anaerolineae bacterium | reverse complement strand
CAATACATCCCGAATCACGCCACCTACGCCCGTATTGGCCCCGCCAAACGGCTCGATAGCCGAGGGGTGGTTGTGTGTTTCGACCTTAAAAGCTAAATCAAAGTGATCATCAAAGGCAATAATGCCCGCATTATCCACAAAAGCCGAATGCACCCACGCCTTATTGAGGTCTTCGGTGGCGCGGCGGATGTAGGTTTTTAGCAAGCCATGAATTTTCTGCGGTACTTGGCCATCGGTTTGGTCGGGCAAAGGCCCTACATAATCAATGGTGGCTTTGAAGGTCTTATGAACACAATGCTCGCTCCATGTTTGAGCGAGCATTTCGAGTTCTACATCAGTCGGATCACGATCTTCTGATATGTAGTAGGCTTGAATCGCCTGCATTTCTTCAACGTTCAGCGACAAGCGGCGTTCACTACTGATCTTCAGCAAGCCATCATCATCCAGCCCGCGCACGACGATCGTCTCGACCACATCACCAACAGTGCTTTCTATCATAAATGGTGCAGTGATGGGCGTGTCTAGGCTGAAGTGTTGAATAGTGGGGTTATAAAACAAACGCGGCGCTAGTTCAAGTGCAGTTTCATAAGACACACCCTCGATATGAAAGGTCGTGCCCGTAGCAGCTGCATCAAGCCCCAAAATGCCAATGCGTTGGGCCGCCACAAGCAAGTTCTCGGCCACGGGGTCGGTTACGCCGGGCAACAGCGCCACATCCACAATATGCTGATTGTCTAGCAACCCATACGTGGGGTTAATTGCCACCGATTCAGTTACAGGATCGGCCAGTAAATCACTGGTGAAGCGATTGAGATCAGTATCAGAAAAAGTCCCTTTTAAGAAAAAAACACGCGCATGGCGGCAACTAACCAGTTGCAAGTAACCAAGTTGATGGGCGGCTTGCACCCAACGATTGCGCGTGGCCCCCGATTGATCGTTCGTCCATACATCAATACGAGCAATCTGTTGCGACATGTTGCTCATGCACTCCGTTCATTTGAGAGTTGAACAAGGGCGATTATAACGATTGAAGACCAACCATACCAATCGTCAAGATCACCAGAATCGTTATAAAATTTTTACCGTTGGAGGCTCGCATATCTGCCCCAACTCAATATAATTAGCGCGTTCATTAAAGTGAAAAAACATTATTAGAAGGTACCGCTTTATGCCTGTATTAAAGGTTGAGAATCTCTCTAAAACGTATAACGACGGCACACAAGCTCTTAAAAATGTGAGCTTTGAGGTCGAACAGGGCGAGTTTTTGGTTGTTATTGGCCTTAGTGGTTCTGGCAAATCTACGCTGCTGCGCTGCATCAATCGGTTGGTAGACCCCACCAGTGGCAGTATCTGGTTTAACGGCATAGATGTTGCGCGTGTGCAAGGCAAACGTTTGCTTGAAACGCGACGCGAAATCGGCATGATTTTTCAGCAATTTAATTTGGTGAAGCGTTCTAAGGTTATCACCAATGTTATTTCAGGACGGCTGGGCTATATGAACCCACTTTGGAGCCTAACGGGCTATGTACCCGCCAAAGTGCGCGAAGATGCCATGCAAGCCCTACGCCAAGTGGGAATGCCCGAAAAATATAATAACCGCGCCGATGCCCTTAGCGGTGGGCAGCAACAGCGCGTTGGCATTGCCCGCGCTCTAATGCAAAACCCTAAGATCATCTTGGCCGACGAACCCGTTGCCAGCCTAGACCCTGTGCTTGCCCATTCGATTCTAGATTATCTTGAAAAACTCAACAAAGAACGCGGCCTAACCGTTATTTGTAGCTTGCACTATCTTGACCTTGTGCAACGCTATGCCACGCGGGTGATTGGCTTGCGACAGGGTGAAATGGTGTATCAGGGTAGTCGTGAAGAAATTCGGCGCATTACTGATAAAGAATTTAAGCACATTTATGGCGAAGAAGCCCAACGCATGAACGATGAAGGCGGCATTTTGGGCGCAGTAAGCGGAACAGGAGCCACAACCGCATGAGTCAATTTCAACAAGCACAACCCCAGCCGCATACCTCGCGCATTCCACCCATTGTTGGCGCTATTTTGTCTATTGTGCCCGGCTTGGGCCAATTGGCCACTGGACGTATATGGCGTGGTATCTTAATTGGGTTTTTGATTGCTAGCATTTTTGGCTTGTCCTTATGGCGATTAGACGATTCTGGCGTAGAAATCAGTATCTTGCCCCCTAG
>CAZLPC010000602.1:0-2211 GCA_964561305.1 uncultured Anaerolineae bacterium | reverse complement strand
CACTTTCAATAATGATCACCTCGCCCGACGCGCCATAGCCCGTGATCTCGGTGGCCCCAAAACCAGAACTGCGAACAGCTGTCGCAATGTCTTTGCCGTGTTGAGGGCTAGTGATGGTAATTTGCACAAATCCAACGGTCAGTTTGCGCTCTAGCCATAGGCCTAACGAGCTACCTACAGCAAAACCACCTGAATAGGCCATAAGATTGAGTATAGAATCTAAGTTGGTCACCACAGCACTAATGGCTACAGCAAAGGTCACCGACTCTAAGAAACTCAGAAAAAACACCATAAGATTGCGCTCGCGAGCCAACATTACTAAACGAAGCGTGCTAATGGCATTGCCGATAATGCGAATGAGAAAAATACCAAGTGCGGTTAAGATGGCTTCTGGCATACGCTTTCTTTCCTGTGTGCATTTTGGAACAGATGCGCTACGATTATGGCAGGCTTTATCAAAAGTAGAATAGGGAGATTTCCTACATTAATGCTACGTCGTTTTAGCTTGCCACCCGATAATGCACCCGATGATACAGAAACACGCGCTTTTCAAGGTTATGGCCATGGGACAGGCTTGGTTGGCTTTTTTAATATGCGCCAAGCTCTAATGGTGGGGGCGGTGTTTGTGGCATTGGTGCTGGTGGGGCTGGGTGTGTGGCTGATATTACCTGAAAGCAATCCAGAATATCGCGTTGTTCCCAATCCCAATGTTTTTCCAGCCTCAACAGGTGATCCACTTGCACAACTACCATCGGCAATACCGCAAACCGTTGCTGATCAGGTCAGTCTTACTATTCCTACACGGGTTGATCAAGCCTTGTTAGTCGGTGCTAGCCGCTTATATGCTTTTAATGCGACAGCAGGCCTTAGCTGGCGTGTACGTATTATTGGCAGCGCCGGTCTGACTCTATCTGTTAGTATCTATGGGCCCGATGGTGCTTTACTGGATAGTGTGAACGCTCAGTCCCAAGCTGAGTTTACGCTTTCAATCAGCGTAACAGGTGTTTATACAATTATCATTAGCGATATTTTGGGCACTGGTGGCAACTATACCCTACAAATTTTGCCCATTCTATAACACAAACCCAATTGCATTAAGGAGTGCCAGATATGGAGATTATTCTAGCGGCATTGCTGACGCTGTTTGCCACTTTTGGGGCGGCGGGCATGGTTATTTATTATCTTGAATCGCGCTATGAGCCGCGTTTACAGCAGCAATTGTTAGTCGCCAAGCGTTTAGAAGTGGTGAGCCAAATGTTGGCGATTATTGGACGCATTAAAGCCAACCTAGAATATCCAAATGATGAAGAGACCTTGCGACAGTGGAAGCAGCGCCTTGTTACGCAGCTTCAAAACATGCGAAGCGAAGCCTATCAATGGGAGTTTTTTCTGCCTCCAGAGGTACGCCAATTGCCCTATCAATATATTAAGCAGGTGAGCGAGTGTCTCTATAAACTTGATGGGGTAAATGCCGACGAGTTATATGTGGCTGTTGAAATTATGAACGAGGTGAAACAGGTTGAAAGCGCCGCCAGCCAACGCCTTCAACAGCAATTGCTTCAATCTATGACAAATTCCTCAATCAAAACACTGGCTTGATAGGCTGTCGGAGGCGCATAAAAGCCTTGCCATTGGGGGCGCTGGGCGGGCCGAATGGTATCTTGATCATTTAATCCTAAATCAGAGGCTGTGCAAATTTCACGAACTTGTATGTCAAAGCCAAGCCGTCTTTGAGTGGTTGTATTCCCCGCAAGGTTTGTGTTGCCGCGTGCCATCATTTGCGCGTTGTCATACACATATATCATCTCAAAGGTGGCTCGTTCTTGAAATTCATACATCCAAAACGAGTCGGGTGCGCCAAAAGCCGTATAAACGTCAGCAATGGTTACAGTTGTGGGGGTTGGAAAGAAGCATGTATTGATAGCATAGCCATCTTCTAGGGCGACCGAAATAGTGCCGATGCTTTTTGGGTTACCCTTAAAGTGATTAAACCGCAGATTGATGCCGCGCGTGCTAATGGTGGTTGCACCTGCGGCATTGATAGGCGGCGCAATCTGACGGCGGCGTGTTTGCCCATTTGATAAAAAGCCAAACCAGCAGCCGTCACCACAATCGCCGTCAATGGCAAGCACTTCTTCTAAATAGGGTGGGGTTGCGGCCCGATAGGTGGCTATGCTAGCTAGCAGTATCGCATTAAATGCCAGCACCAAC
>CAZLPC010000601.1:0-2216 GCA_964561305.1 uncultured Anaerolineae bacterium | reverse complement strand
GCACCACCAAAACGTCAACGGGATTAGCAGCAATGGTGGCAAATGTGGCGTTCCAATCGGCATACATACCCAAAATGTTGTAAGTGGCTACACTCAACTTTTGGCCACGGGGTTGGGGCTGAGCGTGGGGCACAAAAGCCGGCCCATACCACACCCCAAACACCACCACCGCCGGAGCCAGCCAAGCCATCTGCCAGCGTGGGCCGCGCACCACCACCACGCCCAACAGCACCACCACGCCGCCCAATAACACCCAATGGGCGACATGGTTCACAATGGCTAGCGGCGGCAGGCAATCTAGGCAAAGCATGTGGCCCAGCAAATAGAAATTGATCAATGCCCCCACGCCCAGCGCCATGCCCAAAAACAACGCCCGCCCGGCCCAAAACACCAATAATCCCGCCAACCATAGCGTTAGCCCTGCTTGGCGCATCATGAGCGCAAATCCAACTCGCTGACAAGCGGATGATGGTCTGAAGTGGCGCTGTTGGGCCACACGCGGGCGCTAAGGGGTCTAAAATGGCCGCTGTGCCACACATAATCAATGCGGATGATTGGGAAGCTATAAAAGCGGTCATCGTACACCTTAAAACTGTGGCCAAAGCCACGCCCCACCGCCCCAAAAGCCTCATCTGCCACTTGTCGCCATACACTATAGGGACGGCTGCGCGGGGTCGTGTTACAGTCGCACAGTACCACAAACGGCAGCATTTCTTGATTTACGACACCCACCATTGCCTGCGTTTGCTCCATCAAAAACGTATCATCATAATAGAGCGGTTGTAACAAAAAATCGGCGGTGGGCGCATGAAACACATACACGGCCACGGGCTGCCCTTCAATATCCAACACCGCCCGAATATAAGAAATTTCTATATACTCAAACCATTGCCCCACCCGTTGCACTTCAAGAATGGGATAGCGGCTTAAAAGGGCTAGGCTGCGGTTGGTGGAGTCGTGCAACACCAAATGGGGATAGTCGGGTTCGGCAAACTGGATTAAGTGGGGTTGCAACAGCGGCCCAACCTCTTGCAACCCGATCACATCAGCATCTAGAGCGCGGATATTTTCATAAATCGTTGCTGGCCAAGAGGCGTTGTATTGGGTGTTGTAAGTGGCTACGCGCACCACCACCCCTTGGGCTTGGGGGCGCGGCTGGGGTATAAAGTGGGGCCCATACCACCACCCAAAAACCAGCATCACGGGCACAAACGCCAACACCAGCCAACGCCGCCCCACCACCAGCGCCCCGATGATGCCGCCCAAGCCCCCCACCAGCATTACATAGTCTATATGATTGAGCATGGCCAACAGCGGCATACAATCGCCACACACCGCATAGGCCCCCACATAGCCATTGGTAACAAGGGCGCTTATCAGCACCAACCCCAACAGGAACAAGTGGATGCTACGCCCCAACCCTCGCAGAATTTTAGCCATCTTGATCATAACTTTCTGAGATTCTATCGCGGTTTAAGAATAGAGCCGTTTTAGTCTAGCAGGTCAATGCAGCCCCAACTCGCCGTTTAACAAACGCCTACCTGCCGTCAGGTTGCCAACGCCCAAGCGTCGAAAGACACCCGCCATTTTCTGCTACACTACACAACAATGCAACACATAAACCAATTTAAGTTATCAGAAGGAAAGGTGGGGACGCTATGCAACTCGCCAAAATTACCATCACCACCACCCACACCACCGCCATGGTGGATTTTTATAACACCGTGTTTAGCGCCAATTTGCGCCCACTCGATGGATTTGCTACACTAATGTACGAGGGCCGTATTGCTGGCATTCCTTTATTGTTATGTCCTCAAGAAATCTTAGGGCTGGCCGCCGAACCCAACCGCCAACAGTTCAAATTTATGATCGCCAACCGCGACGCACTGACCGAACGGGTCAGCGCCGCCGGGGGCCAAGTGGAACGCCTGCACGATGACCCCCACGACGGCGGACGCTATGCGTGGGTACGCGATCCTGACGGCAACACGATTGAGTTTGAGCAGCCATCGCCCGCCAAGATAGGATAAATTGTGCATGGCAAACCGCACCATCAGCGCCGATCTGGCCAACGCCTTTACACTCGGTCGGCAATATTTGGTTGCGCCCGCGCCCGACATTCCAGCCGCCGTCGAGCGCCTTGTGTGTGTGCAAACCCAATACGATGTTAGCCTCTATACCAGCATGGCTCTTCGGGTGGCCAACAGCAGCGCCAG
>CAZLPC010000600.1:0-2219 GCA_964561305.1 uncultured Anaerolineae bacterium | reverse complement strand
TCACCCCCATTGTGGATGGTGGCTTGCCGCCGCGCTTTGCATTTGTGCCCAACAGTGATGATATTTTATCCAATGCTGATGAGGTTGAAGCCGATCTCATCATTAGCACCGATGCCAGCGACATGAAGCGACTTGGCAAAGCAGGTGCAACGCTGAGCGGACATGGATTACCCCTTATTCAGCTTGATCATCACCAAACCAACTTGCTGTTTGGAGATGCCAATTTGGTAGATGCCCGCACTGCCGCTGCCGCCGAAGGCGTGTATGATGTCATTCAACATTTTGGCTGGCCTCTCACTTCAGATATTGCCCAAGCCCTTCTAACAGGCATTGTCACCGACACTTTGGGTTTTCGAACCGAGGCCACAACCAGCGCATTATTGGGCAAGGCACAAGTGTTGATAGAACACGGGGCAATGCTTTCTGAAATTGTGCAACGCACGCTACAAAATTTTCCCACAGCCCTCATGCGCTTTAATGCCATTGTCATGCAACGCTTTCAGCTAGAGCCAGAAGGCGTGATGTGGGTAACAATTACGCCCGAAGATTATGCACAAGCAGGCATCGGGCTTGATGAATACATTGGCTTATCGGGTTATATGATTCAGGCCGAAGATGCCGTTATTGCAGCCACCCTTCGGCTAATAACTAACGACTTAGTAGATGTGAGTATGCGGGCTGTGCCGGGTTTTGATGTGTCGCAAATTGCGCTGACGCTTGGTGGAGGCGGACATGTGTTGGCCTCTGGTTGCAAGCTCGAAATGTCGCTGAATGAAGCCATAAGCCGCATTATCCCGATGTTAAAAGCCGAAGCCCAACGCGGCCGAAAAATTTATCAGTAGCCCATGATCGATTTAGGCTTTTTGAACATCAACAAACCACGCGGCATGACCAGCCACGATGTGGTTGCTTGGGTGCGGCAGCATACCAAAACCAAAAAAGTGGGACATGCTGGCACACTTGACCCAATGGCGACAGGGGTCTTGGTGGTTTGTTGGGGTAAGGCCACGCGCCTCAGTGACTATGTGATGGGCCATGCCAAAACATACATCGCTGAGCTAACTTTTGGTATAGAAACCGACAGTTATGATGCTGACGGGCTAATCACGCGCCGAGATGAGCGCAACATTGGGCTGGGTAATATAGAGGCAATTTTGCCCTCTTTTCGCGGCGATATTTTGCAAAAACCACCCATGTATAGCGCCATTAAAAAGGATGGGCAAAAGCTATATGAATTAGCACGCCGCGGAGAAGTCATTGATCTGGAGCCGCGCCCCGTTACCATTAGCCAATTAGAAGTGCTGGCGTGGGATTTTCCGCATTGCCAAATAAAGGTCACTTGTTCAGCCGGAACCTATATCCGCAGCCTTGCCTCTGACATTGGTCAAGCGGTGGAGGTGGGGGCACATTTATCGGCCTTACAACGCACGGCCATCGGCACTTTTTTTCGGATTGACAACGCCCTTATGTTAGAAGATTTACAATCGGCAATAGATGCAAATAACTGGCAGACACATTTAGCTAGCCCACGCCAAGCCCTATATGATATTCCGCAACTAACAGTAAACGATGAACAAGTGCAGCACCTGACGCAAGGGCGTTTTCTAAAATTATCATCGGATTATCCGCCCTTTTTGCAGGCCTATGCTGCCGATGGACGTTTGATTGCCCTGCTTCAACAACATTCTGATTATCCGGATTTATGGAAACCCAGCAAAGTTTTTGCTTGAGGTGTTGACATACTATGGTCTTGCATGTTCAAAATTTAGCCGATGCCCACGTTGATCGCCCCAGCATTGTCACGGTGGGCATGTTCGATGGTGTACACCGTGGCCACCAATGGCTTATTAAACAATTAGTCGAAAAAGCACATGCCAATGCACAGTTGGTGGTGGTGTTTACGTTTTTCCCACATCCTGATGTGGTATTGCGCGGGATTGAAGGTCGTTATTATTTGACCAGTCCTGACGAACGCGCCGCGTTATTAGGGGAGTTGGGTGTGGATATTGTGGTCACACACCCTTTCAATGAAGCTGTGCGCCAGATACGAGCTACCACTTTTATCGAGCTATTATTAACGCATTTACAAATGGCCGAAATTTGGGCCACGCCCGACTTTGCCTTGGGCTATCAGCGCGAGGGCACAATAGATTTCTTGCGACAACAAAGCACCAGCAAGGGCTTTCATGTACATATCATCGAGTTATTGGCAAGTGACG
>CAZLPC010000599.1:0-2221 GCA_964561305.1 uncultured Anaerolineae bacterium | reverse complement strand
TCTGAATCAGAACGCAACGAGCTTGTAGCGCTCGAACAATTGTCTAGCGCAGCTTTGTGGACAATCGCCCGTGAACAAATGTCCCCCGATCAGCAAGCGCGTTTGCAAGTGTTGATGAATGCCAATAGTGCAGGTACATTGACAGAGACTGAATATGCCGAACTCAGTCATTTAGTCGAACAGGGGCAACAGTTGACCCTTCGTAAAGCAAAAGCCATGTCCTTGCTAACAGATCGTGGCTATACTATCACCCGCGAGGCTTTGCGTGAGTGAGCAATCATGGGCGGCTGTTGTTCGGTTAGTTCATCAACGTGCTGACTTTTGTTGTGAGTATTGTCAAACCTGTCAAGATATTATTGGCCAAGCAATGCATGTTGAACATATCATACCAGACGCAGGGGACTCACTTGATAATCTATGTCTTTCTTGTGCAGGGTGTAACTTAACTAAAGCGCGAGCTGTTTTGGCACTTGATCATATAACAGGTCAATTCGTGAGTCTTTTTAATCCCAGACTTCATATTTGGGATGAGCATTTTACTTGGATTGATGGGGGCATAGAGGTACATGGATTAACGCCAATTGGTCGTGCAACCGTCGAGCGCTTAAGAATGAACCAAAAACGCATTGTTAATGCACGTAAACATTGGGTTCATGCAGGTTTACATCCACCTAAGTAATACGAGTTCAGTGGTTCGGGGGATGGTTGAAAGCTAGGTACAGCAAGTGAATCAGTTCCTAGTTTTTTAATGGTCGGCTTCTGTGATGCTTTCAGTGGGCAAGCCCTCTAGCAGTTGGGCGCGGATGGTGGCGCGGCGGGCGCTGTGGTTTAGTTCTTCGGTCAGATAGCCGGCCCCAATGGCCGCCATGGACGCGACAATGAGGCCCAAATTGTTGGGCAGGCTGTGGGCCAAAACGCCCACCACCCCCGCCACCAGCGCACACACCACCATCGGGCGCGTGACCAGCATGGGCACAACAATGCCGATAAATGTCACCAGCAAGGCAAAGTCGAGGCCCCAATTTTCGGCCCCTTCAATTTGGCTGCCAAACAACACCCCCATCAGCGTCCAAAAATTCCAATTCACATACATCAGCACGCTACTCCCCAAATGATGCCAATGCAGGTGGGCGGGGTTTTCTTTGTGTTGGCTCCATTTGCCGATGACGGTGGCATAGGTCTCATCGGTTAGCCAAAACGACAGTGGCAACAGCCAGCGTTGGGGCAGGTGCTTCATATAGGGCGCAAGCGAGGCCCCATAGAGTGCGTGGCGCACATTGACCACAAACGTCGTCATCACAATAATGCCCACCGCCGCCCCCTGCGACAGCAACGTAGCCGCGATGAACTGAGCGCTGCCCGCAAACACCATCAAGGAAAGCCCCATAGTTGCCCACGCGCTAAGATCGGCTTGGGTGATGGCAAACGCGCCAAAAATGAGACCAAAGGGGGCCGCGCCCACAATCATCGGGATGGTGTCGCGCATTCCAGCCAAAAATGCAGCACGGGGGCTGTTAAAAAGGGCAGGTGTCATGGAAAGATTTCTCCTTGTAGGGTGTTGCTCCGATCATCCAACCCCGCGCCGCCTTTGGCAAGAGACAATTCTCGGTCAAAAATGTAGGACAATGTGTTGGGGAGCCCGCACCTATTGGGCGGGGGGCGGTGGTGTGATGGCCTGTTGGCGCTGACTGGCCACCTCCCAATTGAGATAGGTGGGGGGCTTCAGAAAGTGGCGATAGGCCAGCTCCATTTGGCGGGCGGCCTCGCGCGGCGGGACGCGCCCAGCCCCCGTACCCAAGCCCGGACACACCACGCGCTTAATGGGCGTGGCCCCGCTTTTATTGTGATGATGCACTGCCCGCAACATGGCAAACATGGCCATATAGACGTTATCGGTGTTGGCGATATTCATGGGCACGCGCATGGTGGGGGTGTGGGCCAGCCATGGGTGGGCCGGGTGGTGCGTGGCGATGATGAACGACGTGCCCACTGGTTGCTCGCCCAGATACTCGCTAAGGATGTGGGCTTGCACGCGCTCTTTCAGTTGGTCGCCAAAAAACGCCGTAATCGCGCCATCTACGCCGCCGTCCATCAGGCCAAAGCTGTTGGCGGCGCTGACCATGCAATCGAACGTTTCCACGTCTTGAAAACGCCCATGCACCACTGTCACCCCCGCCGAGTCCTCGAAAAACGCCCGCCATGTGGCACACAGCGCCGCGTT
>CAZLPC010000598.1:0-2221 GCA_964561305.1 uncultured Anaerolineae bacterium | reverse complement strand
GGCGACTGCGGGTTGCTCCATAACAGTTATTAGTCTCCTGTGCTTTCTGGCAACTGCTTGGCACTCGACGGTGGTGGCAAGGGCCGTCCGCTATTTAATGCATCTAAATATTCCTCAACGGTGGGGGCACCGGGGAGGGCCGCCATACGACGGGATTGGCGACGACGTGGGATGATTTCGGCTTCTTTGGTCAACACAATCACGCCGATCATTGCCGCCAGCAGCAACAGAGCAATGATTTCAAACGCCAGCAAATAGTCTACATATAAACTTTGCCCAATACTGGCTGCCCCACCAAAGGCCGCCCGATTAGGGACATCTTGGAAAATGCCGCGCAAACGGAAGGTGCTGCCAGCACGGGTGTCGCTGGTAACAATCCACAAAATATCATGATTATTCTCTATCTCAAATGGGGTATGCTCCACCATCGGCGGCACATCTTTTGAGGTGTCGTCGTCACCGGCTTTTGCTTCGGCAATAGCACCTGCTTGATAGGCGGCCACTTCAAACATTTGGTTGTTGTACCGGTCGCGGTAGAGTGTAGCAGAAGTTGTCACCGAGCCATACGTTAAGTCTTCGACAAAAACAGTGGGCGACCGCGCCCCATCTGTTACATCAGCAACGTCAAAAACACATGTTTCTGGGCACGCCGCCGCATGAACAACGGTGAAGCGCGATGTGCCAAATTCTTCAGTTGCATTCAGATCGGTATTGACCTTTAACAAGCTGCTACCAGAAATGGCTTCGGGCAAAATAACCACGGTTAGTGTTGCGCCTTCGTCCACCAATAATAATTCTTCGACCAGTGGTGTAGTGGTTGTGGTGTCGCTTTGGTGTTCATAGAGGCTGATGGTATATTCGCCGGCTTCAATTTCGTCAAAAGCGGATGCCGCGCCAAATGTCAGGCGCTCGGCAAATACTACATCGTTCAAATAAACATCTACAAGCTGATAAGAACTATTGCTTTGCACCACCCGCATCAAAGGTTGTGTTGGACGCGGCTCAAAGTCGTTAATTTCGCTTTCTAAAATGGCAATGCTAGCGACAAATAATATGGTGATCACAACTCCAACGGCGGCGGGTGTAACCCAGCTATAGCGTTGTGTGGGCGTGGGTAACAGTCGATCTGCGCCCAGCAGCATGATCACAAACAAAAATAGCACCATAATTGCCCCAGCATAGACAGTAATTTGCACCAGCGCCAAAAATTGTGCGTCGAGCATCAGGTACAAAAACGCTACACAAGCAAAGTTAATGATTAAAAACAATGCGCTATGCACTGGGTTTTCGCTAATGAGCATCATGACGGCTGCGAAAATGGAAAGGCCGCCAATCAACAAGAAAATTGCTAATTCCATAAGTCACGGTGTCCTCATGAGGCTTCGGTGATGAAACTTTGTGCAGTTTAGCGCAATCACCGTATTCTGCCAAATGTTTTTTTGCACAGATGGTTAGGGGTAGGCACTTCACCTACCCCTAACCCCAAAACTACACAACACTTCGCCCATGAAATCGGCGGGCTAGGTTGGGTTTTCCATATCAGGGATAGAGCGCCCAAACTCGCCGGGAGCCACCACTTGTGGCGTTGGCAAGCCCCCATCGGGCACAGGGTCAATTAGCATATCTTTGATATAGATAGCATCTCGCCGATCTGTAAACGACAATTGATATTCATGCTCTAGCACAATAGCTTGTGTAGGGCAGGCATCTTCGCAATAGCCACAATAAATGCAACGCAGCATGTTAATTTCATACGTTTTGGCATAGCGTTCGCCGGGGCTATAGCGTTCGTCATCACTGTTTTCAGCAGCTTCTACCCAAATGGCATCGGCGGGGCAAGCCGCAGCACACAACGAACACCCAATGCACCGCTCTAGTCCGTTTTCATAACGTTTTAGAGCGTGCTTGCCCTTAAAACGCTCGCGCACAACACGCTGTTCTTCAGGGTATTGTGTAGTAACGGGGCTTTGCAGCGCATATTTGATGGTTGTAAACAAACCGTTGATAATACCCATACGTTACCAATCTCCTCTTAAAACAATCGTATCCTAGCGGTTCTGCCGAACGGCCGCCGCTTCTTGGATGTTTTTCCATACACTTACCGTAATGTCATAGATCGCAAATGGTATGGCCAACAGGCTACCCACCGCGATAATAGCCAAGCCGCCCAAGCCACGATTGATGGGGGCATAGTCTAGCGTGTCGTCGGGCAGAGTTTCGG
>CAZLPC010000597.1:0-2222 GCA_964561305.1 uncultured Anaerolineae bacterium | reverse complement strand
AGGTCGTCTTGGGTCAGTTCGATCCAGTCGGTCAGGCGCGGCCAATGGCGCAGCAGGGCCTCGTGGGCCACTTGCACCACACCATGATCAGAGGTGAGCAAGCGGGCTGCTTCAAAAGCCGCCACCAAGTCGGCGGCGGCCCCCACAAACTGCTCGCGCTCGGCGCGTTGACGGGTGGCCACGCCGCGCTCGTCCACTTGCACCAAGCGATGAAACACGCGAAACAACAGCTTTTGCGTGGCCTCATCTAGGGCCGCAAAGGTGCTTTCGGCGCGTTTGCCAATGGCCCCGCGCACCCCCACCACTGCTTGGCCGTGCTTGTCCACATAGCCCAGCGCGGCATAATCGGCAAAGCTGAGGTGGTGGTGGTCGCGCTTCTCGGCGATTTTATAGAGTTCATCCAATGTATAAGCCATCAACGCCAAGCCGCCGGGCTCTGTGCCGGTGTCGTGCAAAATCTGGCTCACCAAACCGACATCTTCAGTCAGGGCCGCCACCTCCATGGGGCCTTCAATCATCTGTTGCAAGGCGCGGCTGGTGGGCACGCTTAGGGGAAAGCTGCCATTTTCTAAGAGCCGCGCCAAATCGGGCAGATCCACACACCGATGATAAAAGTCGGAGCGCATGGTCAGCACGGCCCGCAGGCGCTGGCTGGTGCTGATAGCGACCAACATCTGCACAAAAGCATCTCGTTCTGCATCGAGGGCCGGCGTAAACAGTTCTTCAAATTGATCTACAAAAAATAAAATCTCGGCCCCCGCATGTTGATCGTGAAGCACATCTTCACAGACTTCTAGGATATATTTCGGGTCTTCGTGCATGGCCTCTATAAAATTTTGGCGCACGCGCTTGATTTCCATCGAGTTGGGCTTCAGGTGTGGAAAAGTGGTGGTAAACGCGGCAAACAGCCCATGAAACGGGCTGTCTTTTTCGGCGGGCGTAAAGCGGACGATCTGCCACTCGCTGCTATTGACCCCTGCGCCCAAAATGACCCCCGCCTTCAATTGCGGGATCAACCCTGCCGCCACCAATGACGACTTGCCAGCCCCGCTTGCGCCCACCACTGCCACAAAGCGTTGTTGGCGCAAGCGCTGTAATAACTCGTGTGTTTCGCGCTCGCGCCCAAAAAAGATGACGGCTTGCTCTTCTGTCAAGGCCTTTAAGCCCGGAAAGGGCGATCCGCGCCAGATTTTTGGTTCGGCCTTCACCACCGGCAGGGCCTTCACGGGGTCGGGTGGGGCGGCGGCGGGCTGGCTTTCAAACGCCTGCAAAATCTTCAGCACCGCCTCTTCTAGGGCCAGTTCAAACAGGCCTTGAAAGGTGGGCGGCGTATCATAAAAGTTGATGCCGCGCAAAATGGCGTTGGTGGCGGGTTCATAGAATAAAGGGCCCTTCATAAAGGCGTTTAAGCGATCCAGTTCGGCATAGCGTTCGGCGCGTTTGGAATCGCTGGGCTTAATGTCGGGGTCTTGATCGCGCTTGAAGATGAAGGTTTGGGGGCGCGGGCTGTCTAGCGCGTCTAATAGCTCATAATGTGTGCCCGATTCATAGCTTTGGCTGTCCATGCTGAAGGGTGTGCCCAACCGCGACCAAAACAGCACAAACACCAAATCGCACTGGGACGGCTTGGGCAAGCCTTGATCAATGGCTTCTTGGGGCGTAAGCGTGGCCCGCATCACCGTACCCGCGCCGGCCTTGTCCCATGCCACCACCCGAAACACCACGCGCTCTCGAAACGAGGGCTTATACTGAAAGCGCTCGATTACCTGCATGGCAATTTCGCGTTCTTCGGTCACGTCGCCCGGCGACGACAAGAAAATACGTATTAACGGCACACTAACGGCCATATTGTCCTATTCCCTCTTTTACTAACAATAGCGTTTTGAAATAGTATGTATGATCACTGCTATTCATGCAAAAAGTTATGCACCAACAAAGGGTTGGCAAGCCGCCGCAAGCGGTTACAATCAAAGGGGTGTAGTCGCCAAAATACCCTTCAAAGAGACATGCCATTATGAAACTGAATACCTTGGCCGTTCATGCCGGCCAAACCCACACCACCCCCAGCGTTGCGCCCAATGTGGTGCTGACGACCACCTTTCGCTACGACAGCTACACTCCCGCCGAACACATCTACACCCGCAGCAGCAACCCCAACCGCGCCGCACTAGAAACAGCCCTCGCCAAGCTAGAAGGTGGTGGGGCGGCCTTTGCCTTTGCGT
>CAZLPC010000596.1:1188-2230 GCA_964561305.1 uncultured Anaerolineae bacterium | reverse complement strand
GTGTCTTTGTTTTGGGAGGCCAACCGCGATCTTCAACAAGATTATGTGGTCTCGGTGCAAATTATTCAGCCAGAGACCTTCCAAAAAGCCGCCCAATCTGACGCGCTTCCTCCGCAACCCACCGCAACATGGCGACGCGGGGATCGGGTGCAGGATAGCCGCCAGCTTCACATTGATGAAAACGCGCCGCGGGGTGTCTATCGTTTGATGATTAGTGTGTATTGGCTTGCTGAAGATGGGATTGAACACCTGTCCATCAAGCGGTATCGGCAGAGCCGACCACAACATACGCTCTATTTAGCTTGGCTGCGTGTAGAGTGACCTTTTTTCTCACTTGGCGCTGAAGATGGTCTGGTTTTATCATGATAAGAGGTTGAAACAGCTAAAATGTTTGATAATGGCAGAACCCATTGGCCGATACGGAGCAAACGATGAAACGCTATGTGATTTTGCATGAAGAAGATGGCAATTTTTGGGTAGAAGTGCCCAGCTTGCCGGGATGTTTTGGGCAAGGCGAGACCCGTGAAGCCGCGCTTGAAGACATTAAACTCGCCATCGCCCAACACATCGAGACCCTACGCGCTCATGGCGACCCAATCCCTGAAGAGTTTGAATATAGCGTCGTTGAACTATGAGCAAATTGCCCATGATTGGCGCACGCGATTGCATCAAGGCCCTGCAACGAGCGGGCTTTCGGGTGGATCGCCAAACAGGAAGCCATATCACCCTGCGTCATGATGAACGTGCCGTAACGGTCACGATTCCAAACCACAAAGAACTCGCACGCGGCATGTTACGTGCCATTATTCGGCAGGCGGGGTTGACTGTTGATGAATTTCTTGATTATCTGAGATGAGAAGGGGCGGAATGGATGTATATCCGTTCTTACACATACCCGCCCACGGAACTCAGAAATCAGAATTACTAAGAGCGCACGCAACGGAAGCCGATGCTGTTGAGCTCGAAGCCGGGGCCGTTCCCACTACGGTCCGCCCCTCGCAGGCTGATCATCGAATTGTTAAACGACCCACCACGCACGGTA
>CAZLPC010000596.1:0-1178 GCA_964561305.1 uncultured Anaerolineae bacterium | reverse complement strand
AGAATTAATAAGAGCGCGCACACCGAAAGCCGAAGTTGTTGCTCACGCCAATGGGACCATCCCAGAAACGAACTGCCCCCCGCAGAGCGTACATAGAATCAACGAATGACCCACCGCGCCCAGTCCGGCGAACATCTGTTATATCCAAGTTTTCCCGACCATCAGATACGTTATATGGATAAGGAAAAGCATTAGAAGATGGATTTGTATCATAAATGGTACTTGTCCATTCCCAAACATTGCCCGCCATATCTAACGCACCTACCCATGATGCACCCGCTGGGCGGCTACCAACTATCGCCGTGCGAGTATTGCTATTATCCCGGTGAACAATATTTGCTGCAACAAATTCATTCCCCCATGGATAAATTAATCCATCGGGACCACGGGCTGCATATTCCCATTCACGCTCAGTTGGTAGTCTTGCACCACGTGCCTCGCAATAAACTCTCGCCTCAAACCAACTTACACAATTGCGTGGCTCATTAGTTTCAGATGAATATAGCAAGCAGGTACTACTTGAACTTGCCCCACCAAATTGTTCATTGGTCACTTCCGTTTTATCAATCCAAAATGGCGCATCAAAACATTGTTCGTGTACGGGAAGTTCATCACCTTCCCCATTTTCACTACCCATCATGAAGCAGCCCGCCGGAACCAACACCATCTGCACCCCATCAAATTCCTGCATGTATGGCTCCCAATCAGCATTGCGTGTCACACCCAGCACAGCTATTTGAAAGGGATCGGGGGCAACCTCCTCATCTGAAAAGATAGCATCGCAACGCGCCAACAACTGCATAGCACCATTCAATAATTCCAGCGCTGCGCTTGCTTCTGCCACCGTGGTAGCATTCTCTAATAGTGCTCTTGCTCCCAGCGCATTCTCACAATCGGATGATAAATCGTCTGTAAGCAACTGCGTCGCCGATGTCAAATAGGCCTGACCCCTTGATAGCTCACCATCGTTTAATTCATCCTGTGCTGCTTGCAACAATAACGCTAGCCCCAACCACCTATCATCTTGGCCATAAGTAGCTCCATACAAAGTTAGAAATAGCAACAAAATACTGACAATCCCAATACTTTTTTTCATCTTCTTATCCGTCTACTTCAATGCAAACAATGAAGTTTTTAGTATAGCGTATGGGGGTATTGTCAGGCGAAGCTGGGTTTAA
>CAZLPC010000595.1:0-2230 GCA_964561305.1 uncultured Anaerolineae bacterium | reverse complement strand
CCCATTAAATGTATTCTAAAAGCAGCCCAAAAAACCTTAATTTGTGACATGTGTTAAGCATTGGGTATCCTTTGGGCCGATTGTAACTATTTGGCGAAGAGGATCTATTTTAACATGAGTAAATGGGATAAAGTTATTCCGCACGATTCAATATTAACGCAAGTCGAGCGCCGCCTAGAGGCCCAACGTGCCGCCACCGGCGTTAGCCGCCGCGACTTTTTGAAGCTGAGTTTTGCAGGTTTCGCTGCGGTCAGTTTGGCCAAAATTGGATTAAAAGGCATTACACCCCAACACATTGCCCGCGCCATGGCTTATGTCAATACGACTATGCCCAATGGCGTGGCCGCTGGCGATGTGACGCAAACCAGCGCGATTCTATGGACGCGCAGCACGGCATTGGGGCCAGTGACCTTTGAAGTGGCCGCTGCCGATGACTTTGAGAACATTGTCGCCACTGTTGAAGCCGACGTGACCGATGCGTTGTTGCCCGTTAAGGTTGCAGTGAGCGATTTAACCCCTAACACCCACTATTTTTATCGGGTCACAGATGCCGACGACAGCATTGATGTGGGGCATTTTAAGACACCTGCCGAATTGGGTACTTATACCGGTTTGCGATTCGGTGCAACCGGCGACTGGCGCGGCGAGTTATCGCCGTATCCATCTATTTCTAATGTGCTAGAGCGCGACCTACAATTTATGGTTGGCATCGGCGATACCATTTATGCCGACTATGCTTCACCAACCGTAGACAAGCCCCAGTGTATCACGCTAGAAGATTTTCGTCTGAAGCAAAGCGAAGGCTATGGCACGCGCTTTGATGTGAATTTTTGGGCGGCCATCCGCGGCCAAATGGCCTATATTCCGACCATTGATGACCACGAAGTGACCAACGACTTTGCGGGTGGGGCCGAACCCAGCTATGACGAGCGTTTTGCTGGCTATGCGGGCACCTATGTTAATGACACCGAACTCTATCAGAACGGTTTGCAAGCCTTCTTTGACTATAATCCTATTGCCAACACCGTCTGGTCTACCGATAATGACCGCACCAATGGCAAGCCTCAAATTTTCCGTAGCTTCACTTTCGGCAGCGATGCGGCTATGTTTGTCCTCGATAATCGCTCTTTCCGTGATGAGCCGCTAGAGAACGTAACCGATTTTACCAACATTATGGTCGCTCTCAACTTTTTCAATGCGTCATTTGATGGCCAACGTACGATGTTGGGCAAGGTGCAATTGGATGCACTGCTGGGTAGCCTGCAACAAGCGCACACTGACGGCGTGACGTGGAAGTTTGTGATTGTGCCCGAACCCATCCAAAACCTTGGGCTGGCCATTGCCAGCGACCGCTTTGAGGGCTATGCTGCCGAGCGCACCATCATCTTGCAATTCATCGCCCAAAATAACATTGATAATGTGGTGTTCATTTCAGCCGATATTCATGGCACGCTGGTTAACGACATCAGCTATCAAGAGCGCACATTGGGGCCGCAAATGCCCACGGGCGCATTTGAAATTAGCACAGGTTCGGTGGCGTTCTATCAACCTTTTGGCCCCACCGTAGTAGACTTGGCAGCAACTCTAGATCTGCTGACTGAAGACCTTGTGGCAACTTACTTGGCTGGCAACACCGACGAAAAAGAAGCCTTCATGGAAGCGTTGATTAACGCCCAAATTGATCCCCTTAGTTATCCGCTTATTGGGCTAGACGACACCGATCAAGTAGATGCAGAACTGTTGCAAGGCACATGGACAGCCACCTCTACTTTTGGCTGGTCAGAGTTCGAGATTGATGCCGAAACGCAAGCCTTGACCATTACAACCTATGGCATTAAACCTTATAGCCCTGAAGAAATTGCCAACAATCCCGACGAAGTGTTGGCACGTGTGCCCCAAATTGTGCAGCAATTTGTGGTGCGCCCCAAGAATTTTAACGCCTAAATCGGCGCAGCGCTTAAAACGGCAGGCTACAGGCTTGCCGTTTTTGGCTTTTTTCCCCTACAATAACCACTAACAAACAAAAAAAGCTGGGCGATATGACCAATCAGTTTTTGGTTCCATTATCATTAGACACCGCCACCAACATCGTGCAAACAACAACAGGCCGTCGTTTTTATTTGCCGAATCTTAACAAGATTGTCGTTGTTTTATTGAGTGCCGATGCCGAACATCTATCTATTCGGATGCAAGCAGGGACAAAACTTAGCCCGTTTGGGTGGCTTAAGAT
>CAZLPC010000594.1:1662-2234 GCA_964561305.1 uncultured Anaerolineae bacterium | reverse complement strand
TTATTTGCGGGGGCGGTTTTGGCGGCGGCGCTCAAAGATGGTGCCGCCAAACTCCTCGCTGCCCGGATCTACCAATTCGGGATTGAGCAAGCGGTCAATTTTATATGACACGCCCAACGCGCCGATGCTTTCGAGCAGCGCCAATAAGCCCGCTATCCCCACCACAACCGCCACCCCCACGCCCACCAGCTTAAATTCTTCAACACTGTGCGAGGATTCGATCAGGCGTTGCAGCGTCGGCGAATACTCGGCGGCGATAGCACTGCTGTTTTGCTCCCAGAAATAAGGAAACCCCGCCAGCACCACACTGGCCGCGACAAAAACGAGGTAGGCCGTGAAGGAATCAATGCGCCGCGCCGCATACGACCAGCCAATCACAATTAGCAAAATGCAGGCCGCCGGAATAACTACCACAAAGCGATCTACCCAGCGCACACTGAGAATGCCCGTTTGGTTGCGCCCCAACATATCGGCATCAATAAAGCCCAATATTTGACACGCTTCTTGCCCGGCAAACAATTGGGGTGCAGTACAGCTGCCCGCCGAATTATTAAAGAAGTCTAGCCCCGGCC
>CAZLPC010000594.1:432-1652 GCA_964561305.1 uncultured Anaerolineae bacterium | reverse complement strand
ACAACAACAAAATGATAATGCCGCTAAACATTAAAATTGTGCCCACCACCCCCGGAAAGGTGCCGCTTCTGATAAAATCGCCGACGATTTGGGCCGGACTGTTGGGGTTATAGCTGGCTTTTAGGGCATCGGATTTGCGCTTCAGTTTATCGCGGGCCGCCATTTCTTCCAGTTCGACCAGCCACTGACGGGCTTGGGGGATGTGCTGAATTTCGACCAAAATCCACCGCGCTTCTTGATACTCGCCATTTTGCAACAGGCCTTGCGCCTTTAGCAGGCGTTTGTCGTGGCTATCAGACTCGAATAGCTTGGGCGTGGGCGGATAGCGGTCGTTTAGCTCGTCTAGCCAGCGCAGGGCAGTGTTGCTGCGCTCGGCAAGGTCTTCCAGAATGGCGCGGGCCGCGTCAATATCGCCGTCTTTAATCAGCGCCTTCACTTGTTCCAATAGATCGCGGTCGGTAGGCATCAGAAATCCTCTCGATTTAGCTCAAAAAACTGGACAGGAACTCGCATTTCATTGGGCGGAGTGTGGGCCGCCACTATGCCTTTGGCCACAAAACCCACTTTTTCTAATAATTTCATAGAGGGCGTGTTTTCGAGCACCGTTTTGGCATAAATGCGGTGCAAGCGCAACTTCTGAAAGCCAAAGTCCAGCACAGCCCAAATGGCCTCGGTGGTGATGCCTTTGCGCCAATAGAGACGGGCTGTGTCGAACCCCAGTTCGGCGCTGGCATTGCCAAAATTAAGATGCCACAAGCCCAGCGTGCCAATAATGGCCCCATCGCGCAGGTGTTCTGTGCCCCACCAAATAAGGTTGCGCTGTTTATATTCTTCGGCAAAAAAACGGATTAAAATGCGGGCACTGGTAATATTGGGATAAGGCGAATCTAGGGAATAGCGCATCACCTCTGGATCGCCGTAAATTTTGAGTATATCGGGCGCGTCATCCATGGTTAGTTGGCGCAAGCGTAGGCGTTTGGTTGCCAGTTCAGGGAACTGCTCAAACGGTGAAACGTCCTTCATAAGCCGGTTTCTCGTGGGTTGCCTATATCTTGGCTTTTATTGTACCCCAAAGCCTACCGCTATGCCGCAATGAACCGCGCCCTTCAATTTCCCCCTACCCCGCGCCGCTCACCATGTTTCCACCTCGACGGCATAATCTACCACATCAAGGTCGGGGCGGTGGCGCTCAATCCACAATACCACACCTTCTAACACCG
>CAZLPC010000594.1:0-422 GCA_964561305.1 uncultured Anaerolineae bacterium | reverse complement strand
TGCTGACCACCGCCACGCCCAAGGTAGCGCTTTGCCATACGTCGTGCAGCGCCACTTCAGACACCGATACGTTAAACTCGCGGTGCAACCGATTTTTGAGGGCTTTTAGATGGCTGCGTTTTTCTTTTAAGGAAGCAAGTCCGGGCAGGTAAAGCTCGATGGTGCAAACACCAATGATCATTTTGCATTCGTGGGGAACATCACCCGATAGTAGCGATTGATGGCGCAAGTATGCCACACCTGAATACAGATTGCCACACCTACGCCATCATCGAATTGACACCGCTATTTAACGCCCCACCCAGATTATTCCGCTACCCACCATTTTATTGCCGAATCAGATCGCGGACGTGGGCCAACAGTTCATCGCGGGTATAGTTGCCTTTTTGCAAAATGCGTTGCACGCCGCCGTTCAGCCGTTC
>CAZLPC010000593.1:1995-2236 GCA_964561305.1 uncultured Anaerolineae bacterium | reverse complement strand
AGGTGCTGCGCCAGCAAAAAGCCGAGATTGAACAGCGCGACCACCTGATGAGCATGGTCGCCGATGTAACTGGCCGCTTCTTAGAGAGCGACACATGGGACAACGTGTTGCCCGCCGTGCTGCCTACCATTGGCACAGCCGCCAACGTGCAACGGGTGTTTGTGTTTCGGATTGATGAAGATGCTGGCGACGATTGGATCATCAGCCATCTGTATACATGGCAAGCCGACCAGCCCTTAAG
>CAZLPC010000593.1:0-1985 GCA_964561305.1 uncultured Anaerolineae bacterium | reverse complement strand
GCTGAGGGTATTGATCACATCGATGGCGGTGGCAAACAGGACGGAATATCCCTTCAGGCAGGCCTGATAGCCGATGGCCGAACTCAGATGGGTTTTCCCCAGCCCTACGCCAGCCATCCAAGGCTATAGCTTAAGCGATGCCGGCCTCGCACGCTGGGTGCAAATGATGAAGGACGGCAACCCCATGGCGCTTTATGCCAACGACTTGCCCCCCGCCGAACGCGCCCTATTAGAAGCTGAAGGGCTAGCGGCTTATTTGACCGTACCCATTCAGGTAAATGGACTTATTTGGGGCTATATGGGCTTTGCCAGCCAAACGGCGCACCACTGGCCCAGCGCCCAAATAGACGCGCTCATCACTCTAACCGATGCCATTGGCGCGGCCATTCAGCGCCACCAAACCCGCCAACAACTTATCCAAAGCGAGGCCGAGGTGCGAGCCATTTTACGGGCCATCCCCGACCCACTGCTACGCATAGACCGCGACGGCAATTATTTGAACCTGTATAGCGCCCCCGAAAGCTATCGTGTTTTTAGCTATAACCAATATTTAGATAACAAAGTACAGAACTTGTGGCCCAAAGAATTTGCCGATTTATATGTGGCCGGCATCAACCTCTACCTCAATCGGGGCAGCCAAGAACCCTTAAAGATGATCTTTGACATGAACTTGCCACATTTCGGGCGGTGCATCCTAGAGATCACCTCGGTGCGCTGGGATGACAACAGCGTGCTGTCTTTAGGGCGCGACATCACGCAAGCCAAGCTAGCTGATGCGCTTATTGAAGCATCAGAGGCCAAGTTCCGCGCCATTTATGAAGGCTCGCCCGATGTCATGCTCTTGGTGGATGCCAAAACCCAAACAGTACTAGAGACCAACGCCGCCCTAGAACATATTCTGCAACTCGATCCCCAACAAACGCTCTATCGCCCGATCCAACGCTTGTTTCGGCTGGCCGATGCAGCCCTGCCCGCCATTTATGAACGGGTGCAGGCCGAGGGCGCGGCTTTTGGCCAAACCACCGTCACCACCACCAGCGGCCAACAAACGCCCCTAGACGTGGCCGCAGCCACCTTAGAACTGGCCAGTGGCCCCGCCATTCTGTTAATTATGCGCGACACCTCTGACCGCGTGCGGGCCACCGAGCTAAATACGCTGCTAGAAAAAGAGCGCGAGCTAAATCTGTTGCGCCAGCAGTTCATCCAAACCGTCTCGCACGAGTTCCGTACCCCGTTGGCCATCATCCAAATTAGCGCCGAAATGCTACATAACTATAGCGACCGCCTGACCGAGGAACAGCGTCAAGGCCGCTTTGATGTGATCGAGCGCCAAATTGAATATATGAAGGTGATGGTCGAGAACGTCACGCGCTATGGCAAGGTGTTGCAAGGCATTGTGTTGCAGCCGTGTGCGATTGATTTGGCTACTTTTTTCGGCACGCTGGTGCAAGACATAGACTCGTTGCACCCCACGCCACGCATTGCATTGGTCACTAAGCTGGCCACCCCCACCTATTATGGCGACCCCGATCTGCTGCGCCAAGCCGTCCAAAACCTCATCAACAATGCGCTGCGCTATTCTAAGCCAGAGCAAATGGTAAATGTGTGGGTCAACAGCGATGCCACGCAACTGGTGGTGCGCGTGGCCGATGAAGGCATTGGTATTCCACCCGAATTTTTGCGCCATTTGTTCACACCGTTTAAGCGGGCCGAAAATGCACAAGGCATCGGCGGAACAGGCATTGGCCTCACCATCACCAAGCGCATTGTTGACCAACACGGCGGCCATATAGATGTCGAGTCGCAGGTGGGGCAAGGCACAATTGTTTCATTGATTTTGCCCCACGACGCGCTCCCACAGCTAGCCACGCCCAGCCACTTCGTCGCCGAGTAATGCCTATGGTACGGGCTGGGTGGTGGCGGCAAAGGCGCGGATCGCGTCGAACAATTCATCGAGCATGGCAATGGTGGCAAAAGGGTTAAGC
>CAZLPC010000592.1:0-2240 GCA_964561305.1 uncultured Anaerolineae bacterium | reverse complement strand
CGACCGCCCTCAGCCCCGCCGCGACCGCATGGCAGGAAATGGCATGTCTACGGTAGTAGGACGCTTACGAGACTGGCCCCTGATGGATGGTGGCGTTCAATTTATGGCCCAGTCACATAATACGATTCGTGGTGCGGCAGGTGGTTCGATCCTTAATGCCGAGCTTTTGGCCGTCGAGGGCTATATTCAAGGAGTCCAGATGCAGGAAATTGTACATGGCTAATACCACACCCAAGCAACACCCTGTATCACTATTCGATGGTGCGCTGGGTTTATATCGGCGCACCATTAAACGGTTTTACCCACTTCATGCTGCCACCCATTGGGGCATGTCGCATACACTTATCCCTGTACTAGAACGCTTGCAACAGTTTAAGACCGTGGGCGATGATCCGTTTTGGTTTCGGCTAGAGCTTTTGCTTAATCGGCACGAACGAGCTACTATCGCACAACTCCATCAGATTATACAGCCCGGCATGGTCGTACTTGATATTGGCGCTCATATTGGCTATTATGCGCGGCTTTTGGCCCAATTGGTCGGAGAAAACGGCAAAATATTAGCGTTCGAGCCGCATCCACGCACCTTTGCTGTGCTATCGCAAAACATTCGGCGCTATCCATCCGTACAAGCCCACCAGTTGGCCATCTCTGATCAGGGGGGTATGGCTGAACTGTATGATTATTTGCTGATGTCGGCGAGTGGTTCACTCCATTTTGATGAAAACCTGCGCGAGCTTCAGCAATCCCAAATTTCAGAGTATGATATTGCGCCGCGTGTTAATCAGGTCGAGACACGCACATTCACGGTAGAGACTGTTGCACTAGACGATTTTTTGCCCCAACACGACATAACAACAGTAGATTTTATTAAGATGGATATTGAAGGTGCAGAGCTGATGGCCTTGCGCGGACTAAAACAGATTATTCATCAATCGCCACGACTCCGTTTAATTATGGAATACAACCCACAAGCGCTAAAAGCATTCGAACATGCCCCTGAAGCCGCCTTACAAGAAGTGATGTCGCTGGGGTTTGACCGCGTAGCCATGATCAATGATGATGCAACGCTTAGTGATTTAACCGATCAGTCCGATCAAATCGCGTCTTTAACGCACACACTAGGGCAAAACATGGCTGTTGTAAACTTGCTCTTTCAAAAATCTGATTAACGAACAGGGGCTGTTGTGATCAAAAAAATTCGTAAAGCAATCCGTATTTTACGTTTTCGTATTAGAACACAAGGTATATGGGTAACATTACAGTGGATAGTAGGGCGTGGCATCCCCAAATTAACGGGCATACCGCTTAAGATGAACAGCGCCATTACGCCAACGCTTTATGTGGGGCCACAATATAATGCACGCGGCAAGCGCTGGCTAGAAAAAAATGGTTTCACAGGTGCTGTCAACCTGCGGATTGAATTTGACGATGCCCTACACGGACTAGAGCTTGCTCAATACTGCTATTTACCAACGGTAGACGATGCCGCACCCACCCTTGAGCATCTGAAAGAGGGCACACACTTTATTCAAGATGTGTTGGGGCAAGGTGGAAAAGTGTATATTCATTGTATGGGTGGGATTGGACGTGCCCCCACTATAGCTGCTGCTTATTTTATCAGCAATGGCATGACAACTGATGAAGCTATCCAGAAAATTATGAAAAAGCGCCCATTTATTAACATTACGCCACCCCAGCAAGAGCGCCTACGAGAATTTGAGGCGCTCTTGCATCAGGCACAAACACACTAGCGCGGACGACGAGCCCAAGCTGGCAAATCGTTACGATACTCGCCACTGCTGTAGACATATACATACGGGTTTTTGTCTACAGCACCCTCGCTCCAACGATACAACCACCACGAATCAAGGATAGAGAGATTGACACAACCCTTCGATTGACGATAGCCAAATAAGTCGTGCCAATAGGCCCCATGTAGGGCAATATCGCCGTCAAAATACATCACCCACGGCACATTTTCAATGAGATAATAGCTGGGCTGACCCGATGCCCCAGTCATGGGGGTAGCTGTTGCCCGAATATAGACTTGGAACAAGCCTTTATTCGTTGACCATTGCGGCAAGCCACTAGAGATCAGCGTCGCAAAAACCATACGATCCCCTTCATAAGCAACTGCCGTTTGTTCAAATAAATCTATGGCTACCCAATAATCAGTAGGACCAACACCCTCTGGACGTTGAACAGGCTTCAGCTTGGCCACACGGGTTTGTTGCAACCAT
>CAZLPC010000591.1:1277-2241 GCA_964561305.1 uncultured Anaerolineae bacterium | reverse complement strand
TAGCTGGCAACGGTTTTGCGGCATGGACAACTGACAAATTAGACGTGGTGATTGAAGGCGGCGCACAAGATGGCGCTGCTAAGAGCGCCAACGGTGGCCGCGTAGCCATTATGAAAGGCCTTAATCACTTGGGCGAGCGCGTAGACGGCAGCGTAGGCAAGAGCTTTGCTTATGGGGCCCAACGTGGTGTTTTGATTGTACAAGGCAACGCCGACTCGCGAGCGTGTATTCGTTTATCGGGTGCAGATGTAGTCTTTGGCGGCGAAGTTTCAGGACCTGTAGACGAAGAAAATATCGGCACAACGGCCAATCTAAAAGGGTTTGCTTGCGAATACATGACTTCAGGGCGGGTGTTGATCATGGGCGACCCCGGCCCGTATGCGTTTGCGGGCATGACTGGTGGAGTGGTCTATCAACGTTTAAGCCCTGAATATGGCTTTGACGAACGCGCCCTACAGCGCCGCTTTGCCAATGGCTCGACAGTGACCATTCAACGTATCAACGATGAAGACATTAGCGCCATACAAGAACTATTAGGGCACTATATCGCGGCATTGGAAGAAACCGATCAACTCGAAACCGCCGACCGCATCCGTAATATGGCGCGGCCAGCAGCCCTAGAAGAACACTTTGTAAAAGTAATGACCATTGTGAATTAAAACAGCACTAGGGCCGTGCAACAAGCGGCTCATTTTCAAGGCGCACTCCGTCCGCGTGGGGCTTAAACGGCAGCACGCGGCGGCCTTTTTCAGCAAAGATGCCTCTAAGGGTTGCTTGGCTTTTTTCATCAGCCAATACAATCGCACAGTCGCCGCCCCCAGCCCCCGACAGTTTAGCCCCATACGCGCCGCCCTGTTGGGCCATGAAAACAATATCAGCAAGTGCAGGTGTGTCTACCCCTAGCGCGTGCAATAAGCCATGTTGAATGTTCATTAAGTTACCCAGTGTGGCCCAGTCTTGGGCT
>CAZLPC010000591.1:0-1267 GCA_964561305.1 uncultured Anaerolineae bacterium | reverse complement strand
GTTTTGCCGACTTCTACAGCATGAAGCATGGCGCTAAAAATAGGCGCAATCACAGATGGATAGTGCTCATAACGCGCCTGAACAGCTTGCACCAAGTTAACAGTGCCTGCTTTGTTCTCGCTATAGACGATGAGCATGGGCAAGTCATCAATGGGCATCTCAAAAACATGGCGCGGGTTGTGGTTGGCATAGTAAAGCGTGCCACCAAAGATCGCCGCCGCTAAATCGGCCCCAGACCCCAGTGTTTGCACGCGCTGAATGGCATCTAGCCCCATCTCAAACAACATCATGCGCTCGGTGTGGGGGGCAAAAAGCTGGGCCAATGCGTAGAGGGTTGCGGCCACCACTGCCGACGAACTACCCAGCCCCAACTCTGCACCAAAGTCGCTTTGGGTATAGATAGTTAAGCTACCTCTGAAGAGGATTTTTTCATGAAAACATTGAATACAGCTTTCAATAAAGCTACTTTTTCCGGCATAAGTGGTGCGCCGCAAAACCTCGTCTAGTGGTGAAAACCACTCCATAAGCCCTACATCGGGGGCATGGATAGTTAGCGTCGGAGTGTCGGCACTAGCATCATGCTGGATCATCAGCTTCAACCGCGAGTCTACGGCTGTTAGCAACGCCTGTCCATCATAGACAACAGCATGTTCGCCCAATAAAAAGAGCTTGCCCGGTGCAGAAACAGTAATTTGCCGCATCACCACCCCGCGATTTCTTGCAAGGCTTCAGGATCGTGTAGCAAAAAGCGACGGCCATCATAACCAATGAAGCCTTCTTCTTCCCATTCGCGCAGCACTTTTTGAACGTATTCTGTGCCAACGCTGGCGGCACGGGCAATGCGCTGGGGGCGAAAGCTGCCACTCACTAAACCAGTCCGAAATGTGCCATCTTCATTTTCTGATAAAAACAACAACAACGACGCGATCCGCGCTGGTGTGTTATGGGCTGCAATTTCGCGCACTTCCAAATTTAACTTGCGTAGCCGACGGCTCAGTTGCACCATTAATTCAACGGCGATAGATGGATGATTGTCGAGGTAGTTAAAAAAGACCGCACTATCCAGCGCAATCAATACTGTCTCTTCTTTAGCGATACCGTTGGCCAGACGTGGTTGATTGCTAAGGGTAGAAAGCTCGCCAACCAAATGGCCGGGCAAAATGGTTTCTAGGGTTAGTTGTTCGCCATCTTCATAACGACGGATAATTTGCACCGCACCCGACTCTACCAAATAAATGGTAGTGGCTGTGTCGCCTTGTTTAAACAA
>CAZLPC010000590.1:0-2247 GCA_964561305.1 uncultured Anaerolineae bacterium | reverse complement strand
TTAGCGATTTGGTTGAGTTAGGTGCCGAGTTAAGCGACGGTGATGACGTGGGCTTGTTGTTTAACCCCGGTTTCTATCACACTGCGGGCATTTATTTTGCCTTGGGTGGCGAGTTGTTTGATGAAGAATTTAACAACTTGTGGAACAATGATGACGCTGCTGTACGTTACCTAGAGCGTCACCTTGAAGTATTTGAAGCTAACCAAGCTATGTATACTGGCGACAACGTATTGTTCCGCAATGGTCAAGCGGCCTTTATTGTGGATGGTTCTTGGAACCTCAACACCTATCGTGAAGACTTGGGTGACAACCTCGGCTTAGCCCTGTTGCCCGAAATTGACGGCGAGCGTTGGGCCCCCTTCTTTGGCGGCAAAGGTTTCTTTGTCAGCAGCATCACCGATAACGAAGAAGCTGTGTTGGAATTCTTGACCTTCGTCACCGGACCCGAGCAATTGGCCTTGGGTGCCAGCATCGCCGGCCACATTCCTCCTACCGATGCAGTTGAAGTTGAAGATGAGTATATTGCCATCTTCAGCCAACAATTTGCTTTGGGTGTCGCGCTTCCTACCCAAGGTATGGATCCCTATTGGGGTTCGTTGGGCAATGCCCTCACTTCAGTAACAGAGTCGGGCACTGCACCTGCTGACGCTGCTGCTACTGCGGTTGAAGAAATTGAAGCTGTTCTGGCAGATAGCGGCGAATAATCGCTTTGCTCTAACAGAACAATATTCTAAAACACCCTATCCAATTGGATGGGGTGTTTTTAATTCAGAATCTGATTAAATTTTTTCCGCAATCCACCCACTACCACAAAACCCCCTACACTATCTTTTATATATAACCATATCAAATCTAAGGAAAACACATGCAACCCAAACAGTGGCTCTATAATCCTCACGATGAACAGCGGCGTGTGGGCTGGTTAGAACTATTTTATGATCTGGTTTTTGTGGCTACCCTTATTGAACTAGGAAATTTATTAAGCAACGATGTCTCGGTGCAAGGGTTCTTTCAGTTTGTGTTGCTCTTTATCCCGGTTTGGTGGACATGGGCGGGCATCACTTTTTTCACAAATCGTTTTCTAATTGATGATTTACTGCACCGCCTCATGATTTTAGGCCAAATGTTGGCGTTGGCGAGCATGGCAATTAGTATTCAAGGCGCATTCGACAATTTGGGCAATCAATTTGTGATGGCCTACGTTTTAGCGCGATCAATGCTTGTCTTATTGTATGTGCGTAGCTGGCTTGTGATAGAAGAAGTGCGTCCGTTGGTCAGTGGATATATTAGCGGTTTTAGCCTTGGCATTGTGGCGTGGTTGGTTTCGCTGTTGTTCGATGGCACGCTTCAATATGCCCTATGGACAGTGGGGGTATTGATTGAACTAGGCACACCCTTCACCCCCCACATGGAAAAATGGCAGATGAAGTATGTGCCACACCTAGAACACATGGTAGAACGTTATGGCATTTTCAGCATCATTGTCTTGGGCGAGTCGTTTTTGAAGATTATTGATAGCCAAGCTGGTCAAGTGTTATCGCTAGAACAAGTTTTGACGGGTGCTTTAATTTTTTTAATTGCGAGTTCGATTTGGTGGCTTTATTTCGATGACATCAGCAGTTCCGAAATTAATGCAGGTTCGACACCCCTTTATATCTGGATCTATTTTCATTTGCCACTGGCTATCGGCATTACGGCGTTTGGGGTAGCTGCTAAAAAAGTGATGGAACAGCTTTCTGATAAGCCCCTTCAAGCGGAATATCGCTTGTTGTTTGTGGGGGTGTTGATCATCTATTTAATAGCCGTAACCGTAATAGACGAGGTGACAAGCCATGCCGAACGCTCCAACCAATCACGCACTATTTGGCGTGCAAGTGGAGCCTTGTTATTGGCGATAGCGGCTTTTGCCTTAGCTGGCGCAACACCCATTGTTGTAAGTGGTGTTGTTGCCCTTATTTTTATCCTTCAAGTGGCACAAAACGTCCTTAGCAATCAACGTCACTTGGCGCATTCGCTACCCCCAACTGAACACGCTTAGGGGTGCTAAAGGGGAGCTATTCGCTCCCCGCCTGCCAGTCATATTCCATTTCACGAGCAGTATCGAGTGCGGTCTCGATACCACACAGCCGCGCCACGATATGCAGCGACATATCTATGCCCGCCGAAACCCCCGCCGATGTCACCACTTGGCCGGTGTCTACAAAACGTACACCACGCCGAATATCGGCGGTGGGGGCATTTTCGGCC
>CAZLPC010000589.1:0-2250 GCA_964561305.1 uncultured Anaerolineae bacterium | reverse complement strand
AAAAGTTCTTGTGGCAACAAGATTATTGCGTCCTCAATCAGTCCAATCAACCATACCGACTATCCTCATCAGGCACAATGCCACGATCAGGGGATAATACCCGTAATCGGCTCCATTGCAAAAACAACAATCTAAGATAGGCAGGATTCAGCAATAGATAACGTTTCCATAAGCGGCGCGGTTCTTTGTTAAGACGATATAGCCACTCTAGGCCGCGTTTTTGCATCCAGTTGGGGGCTTGAGAAAGCGTGCCCGCGTGAAAGTCGAAGGCCGCCCCAACCGCCACCATGGGCATTGGCAACAGGCCAAGATGCTCATAGACCCAAATTTCTTGGCGCGGACACCCCAACCCTACAAACACAATTCTTGCTCCGCTGTCTACAATGGCCGCAATATCTTCTGTTTTTTCATCGGCAGAAAGGGTGCGAAAACGCGATGGCTGTAGGCCGGCAATTTGCAAGGTTGGAAAGCGACTTGTTAGGTTCTGAGACAAATCTGATAACACGCTAGGTTTGCTGCCATATAAGAAAATAGGCAAATTGGCTTCTGCTGCCGCCGCGCACACCTTCAACATTAAGTTAGGGCCATAGACCCGATCTGGCAAAGTTGTTTTATGAAGCCAATTGAGGGCCCAGCGCACAGGTTGACCATCGGGCACAATCAGCTGCAACTGATTGAGGCGATATTGATGAATTCGATCAAGCGCCCCCGTCATTACGCCATGCACGGCCAGTGCCGTTACACCAAAGCTTTGTCGTTGGTGGGCTGCCGCTATAATTTGTGATTGTGCAGCCTCATAATCTATGGCATTAATCATAACGCCGAGCACGTTAAATTTGCCTTTATCCACGCGGTTATTGTCCTAAAATATGGCTTAAAATGCGCCTTTTTTGCCGAGTACGGCAAATGGTGTGCGTAGTAAAATAACGATGTCTAAAAGCAACGAGTAGTTGTTGATATAAAACAAGTCATCTTCGGTAGCAAGGTGCATTGGTGTTTCAGAGCGACCATTGATCTGCCACCAGCCAGTTAAGCCTTGGGGCACTTCAAAGCGTTTCATCTGCCAGTCTTGATAGCGTGCGACCATCCACGGCAT
This sequence comes from uncultured Anaerolineae bacterium, assembly GCA_964561305.1. Classification (GTDB taxonomy): domain Bacteria; phylum Chloroflexota; class Anaerolineae; order Aggregatilineales; family J027; genus J027. The sequence continues at coordinate 1,154 of CAZLPC010000589.1, read as the reverse complement.
TTCTGGGCGTGGGCCCACAAGGCTCATGTCGCCAATTAAAATGTTAAAGAACTGTGGCAGCTCATCTAAGCTGGTGCGGCGCAAAAAACGTCCCACTTTGGTCACGCGGCTATCGGTTGGCAACTTATGAATCAGGTTACCTTGCTCATCATACTGATTAACACTGGCTTGTAGGGCTTCGGCGTTTTTTACCATAGTACGAAATTTGACCATCTTAAATGGGTGCATTTTTTGCCCCACTCGCTCTTGGATGAAAAATGGAGACCCCACCGAGTCAAGCCGAATCGCAATTATAATGATCACCATCAAGGGCGCACTCAGCACTAATAGCGTGGCACTAACAACAACATCAAGGATGCGTTTAATAATACGCTGGCGCATCGTAAAAACAGTGTCGCGCAGGCCAATCAATGGCATCCCGTTAATGTCTTCGGTAATAAGATGGCTTAAATAAGCAATTTCTTGAACATCAGGCGCAATTCTAACATGCACACCATGATATTGATACAGCTCTTGAATTGTTTTTAAAATATCGGCATAAGCCAAACGTTCAACCGCAAATATCACTTCGTCTATTTGATGTGTTTCGATAATGGTATGGAAGTCGTCAGTTTGGCCAAGTACTGTAAAAGGCTGATCAGTTACAGACACAGCATCGGCTTCGTTTGGTAGCGCCACATACCCCACTAAGTATAGCCCTGTCCACGCATAAGAGCGCACCACCCGCCCCATGGTGTGGGCCAAGTTGCCAATGCCCACAATCAAAACACGCCGCGAGTCATAACGCCGCCCACCTGTTAATCGAAAATAAAGGCGAAGCATCATCCGAAAACCACTGTTGAAGACTAACAAATTGATGAGCAGATAAATCAATTGTAGGCGTGAAAAATCGCGGTAGCCAATAAATAAAATGCCCGAAAACATAAACACTGCAATGCCAATGGCATAAAACTGGCCCACCATCTCTAGCACTACCCGATGGGTGTGGCGCGGAGAATAAGCCCCCACCACATTCAGAATCAAAAACCAGATAATGATGAATATGGCATATAAGAGTATAGGGGTAGAAAAAGTATCGGGGGTAGCATCTAGGCCAAATGGTAACGTTTTGCGTTGCCACTCGGCAATAGCAATCGCTAGGCACAGCGCCAACA
>CAZLPC010000588.1:0-2251 GCA_964561305.1 uncultured Anaerolineae bacterium | reverse complement strand
AGCCAGCATACATCACACCGGCGCTATAGCCTTCGACCACATAGGCGTTGGGCTGCACAATGGCCTCGTAAAGATAGGTGGCGGCATCTTGACTGGGCACGCGCTGGCTGGCGAGGTTGCCAATGTTGTTTAGCAAAGGCGCAATTTGGGCGTTGTTGTGGCAGGCATGGCACGATGGCGCTTGCTCGGCCCCATTAAAATAAAGCTCGCGGCCCAGCGCCACCAGCGCTTCTTCAGAGTCGGCGGGCTGATCGCTAGGGCCGGCATAGACGATGCGAAAAATAAGGCTGGCGTTATACTCCACCAGATACAAATGTCCGTTGGCATCCATCGTCACGTCAACGGGGCGCGCCACCGCATAATCGCGGTTGAAACTGGCGAAATCTTGCATGGTGGCGGTAAAAGTGCCGTCTTCGGTTGGGGCCAAGGCCACAAAAACAACGCGATACCCATGCGGCACATTAGCGGTATCGGCATTGCCACCCCACAAGGCCAGATAGAGGCCATCGTTAAAGGGGGGCGGAAAATGTTCGTGCCGATAATAGGCCAAGCCCGAACTGCCGACCGAAGACATCAGTTGAAGGATGGGTGGCTGGGTGTCGCCATAGTCGCCGTTGGCGGGCGGCGTGAATACATCCGGAAAACCGTGGTTGCGCCCTTGTCGCACATGATGAATTTCTTCTGAGGGGTAATAGCGCAGGCGGCTGTCGAGTGCGTCGGGGTTGTTGTCGGCGGTAAACAGCTCGCCTTCGGGTGAAAACGCCAGATCGTAAGGGTTGCGGAAGCCATCGGCGAACACTTCTAGGTCGCTGCCATCCAGCCGCAAACGTAAAATGGCGGCTTCTAGGGGATGGGCCAATGGGCCGTGGTCGGTGGTGGCCCCAACGCCCACATAGAGCCAGCCGTCTAAAATGGCGATGCCGTTATTCGAGTGGGCCCAATATTCCCACGAGGGCAAGCCTTCGACGAGATTGGTATAGGTCTCTAATTGACCATCGGCATCGGCATCGGTCAAATAGCCAATGCGCCCCCCATCCGAGACATAGAGTCGATCTTCATAAAACGCCATCCCCGCCAACAAACTAAGCGTTTTGTCGGCGTTGTCAAAAAACGTGGTGCTGCTGTCGGCCATGCCATCTCCGGTGGTGTCTTCATAGCGCAAAATGTGGCCGTCTAGGCTAGCGACATAAATGGCTTGGTCGGGCCCCGCTAGCACCACGGTGGGGTTGGGCGGGCCTTTGGCAAAGACGGTAGCCGCAAAGCCATCGGGCAAAATCATAAAGGTGCGGGCCTCAAAGTCTTGCAGGGCTTTAAAGGTGAAGGCTTGGGGCGGGGGTGGGGCGCTAATTTCTTGCAGTTGTTGGCCGTTTTCGCCCTCGATCACGGCGACTGTCCAAAAATAATTGCCAGAGGGCTGCTGAGAAAGCCAGTTGGCAATGTCATAACGGCGGTCTTGGGTCCATGCGATGCCAAAGGCGGGCTGGCCGTCTTGCCACACGCGCAGATCGTAATACCAGTTGTCAGCGAGTGATCCCGTCCAAAACCATTCTAAGAAGAACGCATCGGTCTCCACTAAATCCACCACATCAGCATCGGGCGGGGCCAACAACCAAAATTGATCGGTGGGCGGGGCGGGGATAGCGGTTTGAGTGCTGCACCCCCACAGCCCCACTAAGCAACACAACATCCCGCTAACAAGCTGTCTAAACATTCCATTACTCCTCAACAAAAATCTACGATGCAGCCATGATAGCGAAAAAATGCTATAAGAGGCCGTCCAGTTTTCAAATGATAACCAATTATTAACATTGGCGCTTAACATCACCCCTAAATCCCGTCTCCCATTTCTGCTATGCGGGGAGAGGGGACTTTTTTAGCCGTGTTGGGGCGCGAGGTAGGATGTGTTAGGCGTTTACATCAATCACGACGCGGCCTTGAATGTCGCCCGCCACAATATGAGCGGCTAGCGTCTCAATTTCAGAGAGGGGCGCAATTTTGGTGATCAGATCGAGCTTATTGGCGGGCAATTGGGTGGCCAAGCGTCGCCATGCCTCGCGGCGCAATGTGGGCAGAGACATGGTGGAATCTATGCCCAACAAGTTCACGCCGCGCAAAATAAAGGGGTAGACCGTGGTGTTAAGCAACGGGCTGGCCACCAGCCCAATGCTGGCGATGTTGGCGGCATGATTGGACTCGGCGAGGATATTAGCCAGTGTGTCGCCGCCCACGTTGTCTATGGCGGCGGGGGCTT
>CAZLPC010000587.1:0-2253 GCA_964561305.1 uncultured Anaerolineae bacterium | reverse complement strand
CCCTGATGCCCGCGAACGCGCCCGCACTATCCGCCAACGCATCAGCGAGTGTATTACCTCCACGCGCTAACAGACAATCAGTAGATCACAATTTCATGGAAAAACATGGGCGACCACGCAGAGTCGCCCCTACAGAATGGTATGGTCATGCGGTTTTCGCGTATGCCTGTGTGTCAGCCCAAAAACACTGACCATGACCGAACCAACGCCCCAATTTAAGGCAGTAAATATATATCGTCCCCGACATTGGTTTGGCCGGTGCGTTCAATATCAGCATATACACCTGCATTGGTATTCTGATTTCGAACGATATCACGCAATATTCTGGGATCTTGTTGCGCTGAATCGGGATTTAAATTAACCATCATACACCGCTCATCTTCGCGCTTGATGCGGACAATCGGCCCGCTATCCTCTACACCGATTTGAAGTGAACGGCCTACCAAATCTCGCTCATCGAGCCAAGAGGGATGAGCGAGATCCATAAAGATATTCGGTCTAAAGTTTCTAATATCTAAGTCGGTGCCGATTCGATTCCCTATGTTTGTCAGTGTGTAGGAGCTAATGAGCGAGATTCGCTCGCAATCAAAAATACCCGTAGAGAGCTTGACCAACGCGAGTTGATACTCAGCTTTGCTACTAATATCCTCGATAAGGGCTGCATCTTCAACGCTGTATTCTCCGTTATCTGGGGTTCGGACATACACCGTGTCGTTATTTGTATCTGGCACATAATAGGGTTGATACAATAGTAAACTTGGATACTTGCTGGCGGTTAGCCACGGCATACCACCGTGATCATTTGCCCGTAGCAATGCGTAGTTACGGTCTCCTTCAACCCCGTTCCATGAGATATTACAATGCTGCACAGAAATACCTGCCATGGATTTAACTGGGTAAACGAATAATGAACGTACCCGGCCAATTAACGTTTTATCGCTCATTTAAAATGCCTAAACTTTCTGTCATTCTCAGGAGATCACAATTTTGAAAAACAGTTGACGCTAGACCTGTTGGGGTTGAAGGTGGAAGCTACAAAACTGTAGCCGGAACAATACAAACGGGTCTCGCAGCATGATACCTGAAATCGGCGCAGCAGCGATAGAGGCATTTGCAGTTACGGTGTTAAGCCGGCGCCCACATGAACACTGTGGGCGGGTATGCCCAAAACGGACATTCATCCGTCTCGGTCAACCCGCCCTTACGACTACCGCGCTGCTTATGGGTGCGGCGGGACTGGGACTACTTTTCAGCTAGACAGGTTTCGGCCAGTATGGTGATTCATGTTTTTCCCTGAAACCGTGAACGATTGAGTTAATTTTGCAACTTAATAGCTGTGGAGTCGTATGGGCTGTTGTGTTATCAAATTTGATTCATTGGATTTCGAGGGAGTGAAAAAATGAATAATCTTCAGAAAATGGGCGGAATATCCGCTCTCATCGCGGCACTAACTTATATCGTCGGTTTTGCAATGGTTTTCACGGTATTATCTGATTTTCTGCTAGAGGACTTAAGCCACGCTGAGAGTGTGCAATACATTGTTGATAACGAAGGTTTGCTCTATGTGTGGTATATGATCTTATATGTGGTGAATGCTATCTTCTTGACGGTCGTTGTGCTAGCGATTCATGAGCGCTTAAAAGACGGCGCACAGGCCCTCTCGCAAATCGCGGCTGCTTTTGGCTTAATCTGGGCGGGATTGGTCTTTGCAAGCGGGATGCTGATCCTCGTTGATATTGGCACTATCGTAGAACTGCACGCTGATAACCCCGTTGGCGCAGAATTGGCATGGGTGACACTGACTTCTGTTGAAGAGGGCTTAGGCGGCGGCATCGAGATTGTGGGTGGCTTGTGGGCCCTCGTCTTAAGTATCGCTGCACTACAATTGGCACGTCTGCCCAAAATGCTCAACTACCTCGGCATCATAATCGGCATCGCTGGCATTTTGACCATTATCCCACCCATTGCCGATGTCGCTGTTATTTTCGGGCTGGGCTTTATCGTGTGGTTTATCTGGGCGGGTAGTGTCATGCTGCGTAGCGAATCCAGTCCAGTTTACGCCACCACATAAGCGCGTCAGCCAGACACGCTTCAAACCAACAAATAGCGCCAATTCACGCGGCGGCGATCTACCCAAGGTCGTCGCCGCGTCTTACCCTTTGCCGCCGCGTGGACGACGATCAGCCGACGGTTAAGGAAAATTGGTTGTACAAAGCGTTAGGCGTGCGATAGACTATGTGCTAGTATTTTAGC
>CAZLPC010000586.1:725-2256 GCA_964561305.1 uncultured Anaerolineae bacterium | reverse complement strand
TGATTATTAATAAGCAGTGGGGCGCTAAAAATTGGTGATCAGCAATTCAGTGATTGCGCCGCGCCCGTTGGTCTTCGAGTTGATGGCACGGCGGGCTTGGATGGGGTGGATATGATAACCCGCATATAAGGCATGAATAAGGGGCGCATCAGAATTAGAGAGCAACACCCGACACCCCCGCGCATCTAGCATCGCAAAAGCCGCCGCCAAACGCTCTTGGTCGGCATCATTAAAGCCATGCCCCGTATAGCCCGTGAAATTGGCTGTTTTAGAGAGCGGCGCATAAGGGGGATCGAGATAGACCACGTCGTTTGCTTGGGCATCTTGAAGCGCTGCCGAAAAATCGCCCACGCCCAGCGTAACGCCTTGTAGCGCGGCGCTAGCGGCGGTCAGGGTGGGTGCATCACAGATGGTGGGGTTTTTGTGTGCGCCAAACGGCACATTAAAGCGGCCTTTTTGGTTGACCCGATAGAGGCCGTTATAACAGGTGCGGTTAAGATAGATAAAACGGGCGGCACGTTGGGTGGGGCTAAGGTGGTCGGGGTTTTGGGCCCGCACCCCATAATAATAGTCGCGTTCGTTGCGGTGGGGGGCAAGGGCCGCCATCAGCCCCGCTACGTCATCGCGCACCACCGTATACACCTCAATCAGCGCCGCATTAGAGTCATAGAGCAAGCTGGGACGGGGTTGTAGCCAAAAAAACACCGCGCCACTGCCAACAAATGGCTCAATATAGCGCCCATAGGTGCCAATCGCGGCAAAATAGGGTTGATATTGTGACAGCAGGCTGCGCTTGCCGCCGGCCCACTTCAGAAATGGCTTGGTGGTGGTTGGGGTAGTGGGCCACAAAAGTGTTGTTTGCTCGTTCATGCCCACAGTATAGCACCGTTGTTCGACAAAAGAAAACGATCAATTGGCCCCCTTTGCGGCTACATTTCAAATCGGGGCCAAGCGGTATGTTGTTGTGCGGCTCATGGTATACTAAACACAACACATACTCAACAGGAGGCCCCGATCATGACCATTGCACTCCGCGCTCGCCTAAATGCCGAGGGCACACTAGAACTGCTCGATCCCTTGCCGCCCAACATCACCACGCCCCAAACGGTGGTGGTGGTACTAGATGACCATGTATATATCAATGATTTTGGCGATGTTATATTTTTAGATGAGACCAACGGCGTAGAGATTCCACTTTTTCCGCCCACACACGACGAAATTTTAGGACTACTAGAAGAAATGAGCGGCCCTGATGTACCTGATGCGGGCGACTATGTGCGCCAAATGCGCCAACAATCCCTACGGAAAACTGCGCCATGGCCCGCACAGCAAGATTAATCGTGGACACATCCATTGTCATTGATTGGATGAACCATCAGCCATCAGCCCTTGATTGGTTTGCCACCGTTCCGATTGCGTCGGTTGCCATTTTATCTATCACAACCATGGAAGTATTGAGTGGTGCTCGCAATAAAATGGAACTGGGAGCTTATGGCCGATTGTTGTCCCGTTTTTTGCATGTACACTTGCT
>CAZLPC010000586.1:0-715 GCA_964561305.1 uncultured Anaerolineae bacterium | reverse complement strand
GACTCGGTGTGGGCAGTCCGCCAATTTCAATTGTTTTGGCTTAGCCATAAGATCGAGATTGCCGATAGCCTCGTGGCTGCCATCGCTAGCCGAACGCAATTGCCATTATATACCCTCAATTATCGAGATTTTGCGCCTTTGCCACATGTGAACGCGGTGCGCCCATATTGATTGTCTATAATATGTACCAACGACAGCTAATGAAGTCCAACAGGAGGCCCGATCATGACCATTTTTGATATTTTGCTAGCCATTGGTGTTGTAATGAACGTCGGTTTTGGCGTGTTTAGCATCTGGAAGCCGCACACCGTCGCCCGCGCCTCGCATATAACCCTAGACGATGATCGCGGTGTGGCCGAAATGCGGATTGCATTTGGCGGCTTTTTTGTGGGGATGGGCGCGGCGCTGGTCATTTATTGGGACGTGCCCGAAGTCGGCGCGGCTATTGGTCTGGCGTGGTTGGGCGCGGGCCTCATTCGGGCCGGAGAGTTGGCATTTAATGGCAAAAAAGGCATTGTAGACAACGCTTTTTGGGTGATCTGGGCGGGTGAAATTGGCACTGGACTCATCTTGCTGGCCCAACTGGCCCGCTAGCCCAAAACCCCCCAAGCGTGCCCGCCCATGTTTTTTGGCATCGTCGCCTATGACCTTGCCCTATACCTGCCGAAAAAAGTAGGTGTATTTCAAATTGTTGGCACGTTGTGTATGACGACGC
>CAZLPC010000585.1:0-2260 GCA_964561305.1 uncultured Anaerolineae bacterium | reverse complement strand
TGCCCAATAGGTCTACAGGTTCGGCAACAGGTTCATTTGTGTTGTTGGTAAGCAAGTCCCCCGCCCCAAAGGCTACAGCCCCCACAATCAGCGCCAAAATGACGACCAACGGTGCAAGCTGGCCCGCCACACGCCACGCGGGTTTAGTCGGGGCGGTGGTGGGTTTCTTGCGCGGACGCAACAACGAGATATTCGACAACGACACCAACGACGCGCTTAAATCGTCGGGGTTGGCGATGATCAGCGTGCGGGCAGAGTCGGTGATAGACGTAGCCAAGTTATTAATGTCGTCAATCATTTCTTTCATGGTCTGATAGCGTTCATCGGGGTTTTTGGCCATGGCGCGTTGGATAATAGCGCTTACTTGAGGTGGCAAGTCGGGGCGCACATCGGCCAAATTGGGCACGGGCGATTGCAAATGATGAATCAGAACCGCGTGCAACTCGCCCATATAGGGGCGCTGGCCCGCCAACAGTTGATACATAATCACGCCCACCGCATAGATATCGCTGCGCGGATCGGACGGCTCGCCTTGAATTTGCTCGGGGGCCAGATAGCCCGGCGTGCCGGCAAGGCCGCCTTCTTCTATGGTTTGAGTGGCCTTCGCGTCTAGGCTCTTGGCCAGCCCAAAGTCGCCCACTACCACGCGCTGATCCTTCGAGAAAAAGATATTGCTGGGCTTAATGTCACGGTGAACAATGCCCTGCCGATGGGCATAATGCAGACCCACCGCTACTGACTTAATAATTAGCAACACATCTGCCAACCCAAACGGATTTTTGTCTATGCGGCGCTTTTCTAGCAACGACTCTAGGTCGCCATCGGGCAGATACTCCATCGCCATAAAATATTGGTTGTCGCCCACAATGTCGAAGTCATAAACTTGTAAAATATGAGGATGGTTTAGGCGGGCGATGGCGCGCGCCTCTTGAATAAAGCGGTGTTGGGCTTTGTCGGCAATGTCGCCCTTAATGAGCTTAATCGCCACTTCACGATCCAATAGCTTATGCGTGGCCCGATACACCTCGCCAAAAGCCCCTTCGCCTATTTTCTCATGCATAAAATAGCGATCAAGATTTAATAATGCAGTCACCTGAAAATTACCCCGTCAACTTTTTGATGGCTTACTCTGATTGAGCGAACGCTTGCACTTAATTATCCAATAAAGTGCTGTCTTTTCTACGTTAATCATAACATACGTGGGCAGTGGCCACCACAGAGATCAGCAAAAATTCATAAATTTTTCGGGTTTAGCACCGCAAAAACCGCATTGTAGAACATGCATCCACAAACCTAACGTTAATATTTGTGTGAATTATCTGACCCCCTCTGCCGGCAACCCTAAATGGGCTAAAATAATGAACAGATCGTTTAACTTCGACGATAAAAACCCCATGTAAGCAAAAGGAGCAAATCTATTATGGCAGCAAATTTTAGTGGCAAAGCAGTCCTTATCACCGGTGGCAGCACAGGCATTGGGCGGGCGACGGCGCTGGCCTTTGCCAAAGCTGGCGCAAAAGTGGCCATCGCCGATGTGAATGAAGCCGCCGCCAACGAGGTGGTGCAAGCAATCCGTAACCTACAAGCCGAGGCCATCTTCATCAAAACCGATGTCAGCCAAAGTGCCGACGTGCAAAACATGGTTAAGACCGTGATAGGAACCTTTGGGCGCTTAGATTGTGCCTTCAACAACGCTGGCGTTTCGGGCGATCAGTTGCCTATTCATGAGACTTCTGAAGAATTGTGGCAGCGTGTTATCAACATTAATCTAACGGGTGTGTGGCTGTGCTTGAAGTATGAGATTACAGCGATGTTGCAAGCTGGGTATGGCGGCGCAATTGTCAACACGTCGTCGGTGTTGGGCTTGGTGGGAACACAGGCCTTGTCGCCGTATGTGGCAGCCAAGCATGGCGTGGTCGGCCTAAGCAAAGAGGCCGCCATCACCTATGGCAAACACGGCATCCGCGTGAATGCCATCAATCCGGGCTATATTCGTACCCCCATGACCACCGAAAACCCCGGTGTCCCCAACGAGCGCTTGCTGAAATTATCCGCTTATGAACCCATTGGGCGCATGGCCGAGCCCGAAGAAGTGGCCAATGCTGTGCTGTTTTTGTGTTCTGATGAAGCCTCGTTTATCACGGGCACAACGCTGGCCATAGACGGCGGCTATACGGCTCACTAAGTTTTTTTTAGGCTCCCGTTATCGCATTTTTCAAGGGCAGGCCGTTGGGCTTGTCCTTGCCCAAGCGCACATTTT
>CAZLPC010000584.1:444-2261 GCA_964561305.1 uncultured Anaerolineae bacterium | reverse complement strand
CCGCCATTATCGAAGGCCTGAATAGGGGCGAAACCATAGACTTTGGGGCGCTGAAGGCCTCTAGTGAGGGCTTGCACGCCGGCGGCGTGTTGGCATGGGATGACATTGCCTATGATTTACTAGAGACCGACGACGGCAAATATCGCCTGATTACCTATGGGGCCGATCCACTCGATTTGCGGCTGTGGCGTACCTTCAACCTGCGCGATCTGAAGCATATTCCGTTGTTGGTGGCGCTGATAAATGCCAAGCACGAGCTACAAATTTTCGAGCACAAAAGCATAGCCGCCACCAGCCCCGCCATGGCCTAAAAAAGCCGTCCCGTAGCCAACCCACAGGGCGAATTGTTCCCTTCACAATTTGCCCTATTTGCAGTTTATCGTCGGCCCCATCACCCAGATTATGACTTGAAATTGGCCACCAGTACCCTATACTTTTTATTTGGGTCATCAATCCAATGGAAACTTAAAACAATGGACGATATACAATTGTGGCATGGCAACAGCCAAGAACTGTTAAAGCAAATTCCAGATGCCTCAGTTCAATTGATCTTTACCTCGCCGCCCTATGCCGATCAACGTAAAAAGACCTATGGTGGCATACATCCCGATCAATATGTCGAGTGGTTTTTACCGATTTCAGAGCAATTGCAACGGGTGCTGCATCCGCGTGGTACATTTGTGCTTAACATCAAAGAACGGGTGGTGGATGGCGAACGCCATACGTATGTTTTAGAACTGATTCAAGCGCTGCGGCAACAAGGCTGGCTGTGGACAGAAGAATTTATCTGGCACAAGAAAAACTGCTATCCGGGCAAGTGGCCCAATCGCTTCAGAGATGCGTGGGAACGTTTGTTACAATTTAACAAGCAACGTCACTTCGACATGCACCAAGAAGCTGTGATGGTTCCGGTAGGGGATTGGGCCGATGCGCGGCTGAAAAATTTAAGCGAAACCGACAAAATTCGAGATGAATCGCGGGTGCAAAGCGGTTTTGGCAAGAACATCTCAAATTGGGTAGGGCGCGAGATGGTTTATCCGACCAATGTAGTGCATCTGGCCACAGAAACGAGCAACCGCAACCATAGCGCTGCTTTTCCGCGGGCCTTGCCAGAGTGGTTTATCCATCTGTTCACACAATCCGATCAAGTGGTGCTTGATCCCTTTATGGGATCGGGGACGACCGTGCTGGTTGCCGCCGAAATGAACCGCCGCGCCATTGGCATTGATATAGTTTCAGAGTATGTAGAGGCTGTCCGCACACAAATAGCGCAAATGCCACGCAGGTTGTTTTAATGGCAGAGCTAGACCTCAATATGCTAGCAACTTACATTGATGCAGAGATTCAGCAATTTCATAGTGAACGGTTGTCGCGTCTTCAAAATATGAAGTTGAATGACATGCTCAAACGAAAAAATCCTTATTTATTCAAAGCAAAAAATATAACAACAGGTCAAGAGTTAGTGCAAGGCCTCTTAGATGCTTATTTATCTTCTCAGGAGGAAACCTTGTTTGGTAATTTTTTGGAAAAGATTGCTGTTTATGTCGGCAAAAACGCATATAATGCCCATAAACCAGAGAATTTTTTTGGAGTAGATTTAATTTTTCAACACGAGCAAACACTTTATTTCATCGAAATAAAATCCGGACCATATTGGGCAAATTCAAGTCAGCTAAGAGAAATGCGAAACAACTTTACAGCTGCCCGACTACGGCTTGCAGAACAACATCCACAGCTACAAATAGTGGCCATCAACGGCTGTATGTATGGGCAGGAAAAACGCCATTATAAGAAGAACGGTGACTATTATAAACTTT
>CAZLPC010000584.1:0-434 GCA_964561305.1 uncultured Anaerolineae bacterium | reverse complement strand
TTGTCTTTGGCGAATCAATTTCAATGAACTATAAAATTTCCCAACATGCTCTAAATTTTTGGCGATTTATTTCCGGTAGCGATACACTTTATACTGACTTGATTGAGCCAATGGGTCGGCAAGCGCGCCTCCACAGTGAGGACTATTTGCTAGAAGTCAGCAAGAAAATCAATCGCTTTACACAAGAAATTGGCGCACGCTTTTTTATGCCTGATGGCGGCATTGATTGGGAGCTGCTCGTACAATATATCTCTCAGCGCCGCGACGATACACCATATCCCTTTGAATAGGCAAATCCCTTAACTGCTGCGGTTCATATATAACGGGCAAAACCCACGAGGCGGGTGGCACGTATGGCGTGGCCATTCGGTTTATAGGGCGCGCCATTCTGGAGGGTCGCCAAATTTGGCGACCGACTGACATCATTGCAGAAG
>CAZLPC010000583.1:0-2269 GCA_964561305.1 uncultured Anaerolineae bacterium | reverse complement strand
TGAATACCCTACATGCCTTTGCTGATCAACTCGAACAGTCACAGGTTTTTGTTAGCACCCAAGTGAAAGATAATCGCTATATTTTGCTGCGGCTAGAAAATAGGAGTGTGGTTGTGGTTTATTTGGTAGATGGCCCACTGTCTAACAATGCCATTAAACAAGCCTTACGTGACAACACCATGCGCGGCATTTTTAGTTTGTTTGTGATAGATGCAGCCATGCTACCTGCCAATGGCGAAACAACGACCATTCATCCCTTTGTCCATGCCTTACAAACGCTCTATCATGGCAAGGTCTATGCTTATCGTGGGGCAGGTGATGACATAGAGGTTTTTGCAGCCCAATTGCGTACCGAGACCAGCACCACCAAGCGTATAATTTATGAAGCGCCGATTCATATTCCCGACTTGACCTGCGGCCATGTCGAAACCAGTTATCCCATACAAGGGTTTTGGGGAACGGTGAATTTTAGGGCCGTGACCTCTTATGAAGCGCCCGACCCTTCTTTTTTTCGGCAACAGCGCCAACAAGCTCATCAACAGCAGCGCCGCCCCAATAATCTGGGGCCAGCCAGCGTCCAAACGCATTATGATGTATTGGGTTTGGCTAACAATGCCACCGAAGAACAGATTAAAGAAGCCTATCGGCGCTTGGCCCGCCAACATCATCCCGACCTAAACGACTCGCCTGCTGCTAAAGAGCAAATGCAACAGCTTAACATTGCTTATCGCGCATTGATGCGCCAGTTCGATTAGCCATTGACCAACTGTTGGGCAATGTGGTTGTGGCGGGCAATCAGTGGCGGCAAGTCGAGCGTTGTCAGTTGTCCTTCGCGCACCACCACCCGCCCATTAATAACGCTATAGTCTACGCTGGGTGGTGTGCAAAACACCAAGGCCGCCACGACATCGTGCAAGGCCCCCGCAAACGCAACCGTATCAATATTAAAGGCGATAAAGTCGGCGGCTTTGCCCACTTCAATACTGCCAATGTCGTTTATACGCCCCAAAACACGGGCCCCGCCGCGTGTCGCAATTTCTAGAGACTCGCGGGCGGTCATGGCAGCGGGGTCTTGGTTGGCGCGGGCCACCAGCAACGCCATGCGGGCTTCAGAAAGCAGATGCCCACTATCATTAGAAGCCGAGCCATCTACCCCCAAACCCACCGGAACCCCCTTATCTAACATCAGGCGTACCCGTGCAATGCCGCTACCCAAACGCAAATTGCTGCTGGGGCAGTGGGCCACGCCCGTACCGGTGCGCCCAAACTTGTCTATGGCATCATCGCTAAGATGAACGCAATGGGCGTGCCATACATCTTCACCAATCCAGCCCACATCTTCGGCATAGTCGCCGGGTCTTAGCCCAAAATGTTCTAAACTATAGGCCACATCGGGTTGGGTTTCGGCCAAGTGGGTATGCAAGCGCACGTTTTTGTAGCTGCGGGCTAAGGTTGCGGCCTCACGCATTAAATCTATTGAGACCGTAAAAGGAGAACAAGGCGCAACCGTAATGCGCAGCATGGCGTTGGGGTTGGGATCGTGATAGGTTTCGATCAGACGTTGGGTGTCTTTAAGAATGAAATCTTCGGTCTCTACCACCGCATCGGGGGGCAGGCCGCCTTTGCTCTCGCCCACGCTCATGCTGCCACGGCTGGCATGAAAGCGAATACCTGTTTGCTGGGCCGCCTCAATTTGGGCATCTAGGGTGCAGTCGTTGGGATAAATGTAGTGATGATCGCTGGCAGTGGTGCAGCCCGACAATAGCAACTCGGCGATACCCAACTGGGTGCTGACAAATAATCCTTCTGCGGTGAGATGCTTCCAGATGGGGTAAAGCACTGTCAGCCAGTCAAAAAGCTCATGATCTTGGGCGGTAGGAATCACCCGGGTTAGGCTTTGGCACAAGTGATGATGGGTGTTAACTAAGCCGGGCAAAACAACATGACGGCCTTTCAAATCCAATACATCATCGGCTCGTTCGGGTAAATCTGCTGTCAACCCGACTTGTTCTATCACATTGTCGCGCACAAAAATCGCACCATCACGAATTTCGCGCCGTTCATCGTCCATTGTGACCAGCGTATGAATATTTTTGACGAGCAATGTTGTCATGAAAGGCCTGTTTCTTTGGTTTTTAGATGTTCAGGGTGCAATTGTTGGGCAATATCGGCCCGAAACGTAACATATTGGGCAAGAAACGGCTCAATCAATGCCGTATTTTGTGCCACAAAAATCTTTAGGGCCGCTACAGTCGCGGTGATGGCCGCC
>CAZLPC010000582.1:0-2278 GCA_964561305.1 uncultured Anaerolineae bacterium | reverse complement strand
AAGGCCTGCCAACTGAGTAGCATAATTTTGGGCCAGCGTAATAAATGCCCGCGAAATAGCACATAAATGATGCTGTTGATGCCACAGTAAACCTACTTGCCGCGATGGAGTTGGCTCATAGAGCGCGATCCCTCTGAGGTGCGGCTGGTGGCTTTGCTGAAGCGTCAATTCTGGTAAAACAGTGGCCAGCTCACTTTTTTCGACCACGGCCAAAATACTGCTGACGGTGTTCATTTCCATAATGATATTTGGCTGGGCAGCGGCAAGGTGGGCGCTGTCTTCCCACAGGCGGCGCGTGCAAAACGACTTCGCCAACATCACCATCGGCAACCCGTCTAGCTCGCCCACTGCTACACGATCAAGCCCAGCCAGTGGATGCTTAATGTTGACCACCAATACCAAGCGTTCTTCTAATAAGGGTATACTGGCAAGGTTGGGATTGGTAGGTGGTACAAAACTTAACCCAATTTGTAAAAAGCCATCTTCGAGGCCTTGTTCAATATCATCGGCGGGCAATTCTTCAACCAAAAGTTTAATAGCAGGATATTGGGCGGCAAAAGTCGCTGCCAAACTCGGTATCAGATAGTCGCTAACGGTTTGTACCACCCCAAGGCGCAATTCTCCGCGTTGCAAACCCTCTAGCTCTTGAATAGCACGTTGGGCTTGTTCAATTTCATGTAAAGCCTGTTGGGCCCGTCGGCACAAAATCTCGCCGGCGGCCGTCAGACGTACACCGCGCCTAGAGCGATCTAGCAACACAGTGCCAAGTGTTTGTTCTAGGGCTTGAATTTGTTGGGACAAGGCCGATTGAGAGATAAACACAAGTTCGGCGGCCCGTGTGAAGTTACCCGTTTCGGCAATGGCAAGCAGATAGCGCAATTGACGTAGCTCAATCATCATTAGTTTTGCTTATCATCTTTATAAGATTCATCTGTTGGACTAATTATAGCTGATATTCTATGCTGTAAAAGACTCATAAAACATTGAAAGGTAGAAGATGAATACAACAACCATTCCCGGTTATCGTTATGGCCAAACAGATGTACCTGTTTCACCTATTGATGAGGCAGCGTTTTCACACTTAAAGCAATCGGTATTGTTTACCGATGAAGATGTGCAATATTTGCAGATGGCAGGCGATGTACTGGCAGATCAAATAGATGCTGTGCTAGATGTGTGGTACGGCTTTGTGGCGGCCCACCCCCACTTAGTAGCC
The DNA here is from genome assembly GCA_964561305.1 of uncultured Anaerolineae bacterium. Classification (GTDB taxonomy): domain Bacteria; phylum Chloroflexota; class Anaerolineae; order Aggregatilineales; family J027; genus J027. Next base: position 1,062 of record CAZLPC010000582.1, on the reverse strand, counting down.
TATTTTTCTACCCCCGATGGTGTGGTATTGCCCGATTATCTGGCGCGTGTACGCCACCGTTTCGGTCAATGGATTTTAGACACCACCCGCCGTCCTTATGATCAAGATTGGCTGAACTATCAATATGAGATTGGCCTGCGCCACCACTCTACCAAGAAAAACACCACCGACAATGCCGACGCAGTAAACATCATTCCACTGCGCTATATTGTAGCTTTCATTTATCCCATTACTGCAACCATTAAGCCGTTTTTGGCCAACAAAAACCATAGCGCTGATGATGTCGAAAAAATGCACCAAGCGTGGTTTAAATCAATAGTCTTGCAAGCCATATTGTGGGTCTATCCGCACACCAACGCTGGCGAATTTTAAGGTTAAATTTGGCTGTTATCATCATCAAATATTCATATTGAGCAATGTAAGATCAGGCGGGGCAAATTGCATCTAATTAGTAACTTGCTTAATCAATTATTTGGGAGAAAACAGCCATGCCGAAAGCAGTTTGGAACGGGGTCGTATTGGCCGAAAGTGATCATGTTGAGAAGGTAGAAGGCAATTACTACTTTCCACCTGAATCGGTGAATATGGAATATTTTAACATGACCGATCACCATACGACCTGCCCATGGAAGGGCCTCGCCAGCTATTACACAGTCGAAGTAAACGGTGAGCGCAAAGAAAACGCAGCATGGACATATTTAGAGCCAAAAACCGCCGCCCAAAATATTACTGGGCATGTGGCGTTCTATCGCTTCGTAGACATTCAAGACTGAGGCGCAGTTGCGGCCTTTGCACCAAATAGCATAAAAAGCGCGGTATAATTGCCGTGCTTTTTTGTTGCCCGGTGATAAAGTCCCAGTGCTAAAAGGTGGTTTCATGACCCTTCGTATTTTACATATTGCCGATACTCATATTGGCCCTACCCCTGATTATAGACTATATGGCTATGACACCTATCAGCATAGCCAAACACTGATAAACTATATCAACCACGAATTACCCTTCCAAGCCGACATCATAGTGCATACCGGTGATGTTTGCTATGATCCTGATCCGGCAGCG
>CAZLPC010000581.1:0-2280 GCA_964561305.1 uncultured Anaerolineae bacterium | reverse complement strand
GCCACTTTGGGCATTACTCAAAGCCTGCTTCAACACGATCTCGGTATTCATTGGGTGGATGATCATTTAGTTAAAATCGGGCTTGGGTTATACGAGTTTAGCCTTAACCCACAAACGCCGGGTGCAAACGTGATTCAGAGTGGTGGGGTGCGCTTTTTGCGGGCGCATGGCATTACACCGCATCCTAATTTATTAGGGCCATCTTTAGTGATGGGACTATTGGGGGGAGTGTGGCTGTGGGCTTATCCTTATAGCCGCCAAATTACTGCTGTGCTATATACGGTAGTGTTATGGGGCTTATTTTTGACCTTCAGCCGTGCCTCTTTAGGCGGGTTGGTAGTTGGATTAGTGGTAATGAGTGTAGCGGGGTTGTGGTGGAATCAACTTAAGCTGCGCCATTTGCTGGCGTTAGGGGTGTTAATTGTATTGCTGGGGAGCGTGTTTTATAGCCAATATCAGCCGCTTGTAGAGGTGCGGGCGGGCAGCGGGCCAGAGGGCGGGCAGTCGCTAGAGCAAATGAGCGTGCAATCGCGCCAAGTTTTGCTGGCGCAGGCTCGCGACATCATTCGGGATCAACCGCTGCGTGGTGTGGGAATTGGCAATTTTCCTTATGTAAGCCAACAGATGCTGCGCGACCGCCCCGATTTGGATTTGAGAGGTGATAATGTGCATCGGGTATATTATTTGGCAATAGCAGAAATTGGTTTGGTGGGCGGTTGCTTGCTGGCCCTAACCAGTTTGATTGTGTTGGGGTTTTTATGGCGCAATCGGCGGCGGCTTTCATTAGCGGGCTGGGGCTTGGTAAGTGCGTTGGTGGCATGGCTGGCTATAGGTTGGTTCGAGTTTTTTTGGTGGGTGCTAATGCCCTATCAACTATTGTTTTGGGGTATGCTGGCGGCCATTATGCGCGAGGCCTTGCCCGATGTCTCTGAAGAAGTTAGCCAGCACGACATTTTCACCACGACTAGCTGACATTACTAATCCGATACGCTGATTTTGAAAGGGCTTTGCTATAATGTTGCATCACGAAAAAATTGAAAGGGATATGGGAATTTGTTAAGCAATCGGTCGCCGCGTTCTGCTGCTATCAGTATGTCGCTGTTGTTGTCAGTGACAATGCTTATACTTGGTTTGGTGGGCACGCTCGCGCCGGCTGAAAGTGTGGCCCGTGTGCCGCTGACATTTTTACAGAATATTTTTGGTGATATAAGTACCACCATCAATAGCACTGGCTCAGAACTAGCAGAAGTGCGCTCTTTGCGCCAACGCAACCAAGAACTAGAAGAATCCTTGGCGATTTTTCAAGCCGAAGTAGCGGAATCGCGTGAAATTCGCAGCGACTATCAACGCTTGGCGGCCTTGGTAAACTATGTCACCTTTAATCGTAACGACTGGCGCTATGTTGCAGCCGACGTAATTGGGCGCGACTCGTCATCATCGTTGCGGATCATTCATCTAAATCGTGGAACCCGTGATGGTGTTGAAGTGGGCGACCCAGTGGTGACCGATCAGGGCTTGGTGGGGCGTGTCACCAAAGTTTCGGCTACGGGCTGTGAGGTGCTTTTGATCACCGACCAAGCCAGTGCCGTGGAGGTGCGCTTGCAAAGCACCCGCGATTTGGGCCTTGTGCAAGGCACACTTAGCGGCGATGTAACGTTGTCCTTTATAGATACCGATGCCCAAATTATCCCCAACGACTTGGTACTGACATCGGGCGCAACCCAACGTTTTCCTGCCGATATTATCGTAGGGCAGATTACCAACCCTACGCTCAGCGAAGACCGCTTGTTCCGCGAAGCTCCTATGGTTAGCTTTGTGGACTTTAATCGGCTCGAAATTGTGCTGATCATTACCAACTGGGAACCCGTAGATCTTTCTGTTTTTGATGAGGCCCAATAAAGCCAAATGTCTACTTACTATATCGGTATTCCGACCCTGCTTTTAGTTGCTGTTTTCGATACCACAATTATGACATTGTTGTGGCTGTGGGGTGGCGGGCCAAACTTGATGCTGATGATCATTGTGTCGTGGGCACTGTTGGTAGACCTGCGCGAAGCATTGCCATGGGCCGTAATGGGCGGTGTTTTTCGTGATTTATTGTCAGAAGTACCTCTAGGTGCATCTTCGTTGGCTTTTGTTTTGTTGGTCATTGCCATAGACACCTATCTGCCAAAACTCAATTGGCGTAGTGTGCTGATTCCTATCTTAACAATAGGGGCTGCTACGCTGGGTTACATTGTCTATACCTATATGATATTGGTTTTGATTGGCCGGCCCTTG
>CAZLPC010000580.1:0-2283 GCA_964561305.1 uncultured Anaerolineae bacterium | reverse complement strand
CTTGCGTAGCGATCAAAATAGTCGGCGGGCCGCTATACTCAGCGTTGGGTGTCTCAAAACGCGCCCTTACCCAATCTTCAAGTGCTGTTCGATCATGCCGATAAAAACGCGAATGCAGTAACTTGCACTCAATGCCACTTGCATCAGCCTGTGGCTTTAAATCACGATAGACTTGTTGGGCGCGATCAACCGTGTTGCAGATAACTAGCGTGCGTTGGCCCTTGTGCTTGATGATCATCTCAGCATTGAGAACGCCATCATGAGCGGTAAAAGTACGCGATTTGTTCAACGAAGTAACGTCTGAAAACAGTCCGTCTTTTGTTGCAGTGCCCGGCTCATCATAGATCGCTTCGGCATTCAAAAATTTCGCTATCTGCTCAAGGAAAACAGGCGAAAAGGTGGCACTCATTAGCGTGAAGCGGCTCACATCTTTTAGCATGGTCAACATAGCTAAGACAGTTAGCATCATCTCTTGACGTGGATAGAGATGAAATTCGTCAAACACCAGATAACTACCGATCATCGCGCCTGCGTTGATGTTATCGAGCTTGGTTGGCAACCCATACGGGATGTTCAGAAAACTAGCCAAGACTTGATCGACCGTTGCGAAGATTACTTGTCCTTCAAACAGCGGATCGTCAGGATGTTCACCAGTTTGAATACGTGGATTCCATGTGGGTTTACATGATTTTTCTTCGGCACGCTTCACATATTGGTCTCTAAAGCCGTTGGCAAGTACACGCATTGGGACTGAGTACACCACCTTCTGTGGAAATTCATCCACCGGAAGCTTCTTAAATGCGATGATTGCGGGCTCTAATGCTGCGCGTGTTTTACCTGCACCGGTGGGGGCTTGTAACAAGATGTTGCGCCCCTGCTGAATGTTTTCGCGAACCGTTCGTTGATACTTATAGGGTTTTGGATTTGAACGTTCGGCTCTTTCATCGGTCATAGCGAGTATCTCTTTTCTATCACCCTCTGGATGCCGTTAAAAAATATCATCTTCATCTTCCTCATAATGGGACAAACCGTAGATTCGCATCATATCGAGCACATCATCTATGACTTGTTGGCGGATATGTTGGGGCTCCACTACCTCAACATCTGCGCCCCATCCGAGTATCCATGGCATCATTTCTTGCGGTTCTGAGACCTCGCCTTCCCAGATGATGGAGCCATCATGGGCAATCGAGAGCTTCTCACTGGGGTGCCAGCGGCTTTCTTTTAGCCGATCCAGTTGACGATTGTGGAAGCGTAGTACCACCCGTACCGCATCACCCTCGCCTAGCCAAATACCCCATGTTTTGGTGATGCCGTTTAGCAATGTTACTGAGCTAGGACGCTCGAAATGATCATCTTTAAGTAATTTTGCCCAACGAACGCGATTGAGCTTGAGTGTCAGTTGCTCATATTCGCCATTCGACTTCAACATGCCGCCAATCACGTAGAACGCATCCGACCACACGGCTGGCTCAAACCACCACGGCGCGAAGATCAGGCGTGTTTCTTGGTCAGCATTCAAGCGCCGATAGTAGACTTCCACATGGCATTGCTTTTCCCACGCCTCGACCAACGTGGTGAAGGTAGAGTCATCGGCTATATCGGTGCGTTCATATTCTGGAGCCAAGTGCAAAGCGATTTCTGGATGAACAATTGCAGCAATTTCATGAAGCAAGTGACGCGCCAACGGAAAGCGGTTTTGTGCAGCGCGGACAATTCGGCGCAGGGGAAGGTATAGAAACCACGCTTGTGCTAGCGAGAGATTAAGTTGTTTGAAGTATGACCGATCAATGGTGTAATGTGGCGTATCGCCAACTTCAATAACAGGAATGCCATCTTCCCTCAGACGCTTGATGTCCTTGAGCGCGGCTTGACGACTAATGTCGAATCTCTCGGCGATTTCGACAGTGGTCAACGTATTGTCGCGTAACAGTACTGTTAAATCTCGTAGGCGTTGTCGTTGTTGATCAGACATATTCAACTCTCATCACACTTGTAGATTTAGTTTGCGTGATCGTGGGAAACAGATTGTTTCCCAAGTATAATCTTGACAATTTATTTACAATTTAGTCGTTTCTCACAGAACTTCACTAACCTGATAATCCTGAAGCGTAATAGCAATCTAGCGAATAGTCAAACTGGTGTGGAGACATGTAAGAGTTGTAATAGCCGAAGGGTTTGAAGTGACCTCACACAGAATAAAAGACCCTGAACAAGTCACGATCTTGAATACTTGTTTTGCTATGCAATAGCGACGGTGAGGTTGTACATCACCTGTGGAAG
>CAZLPC010000579.1:0-2294 GCA_964561305.1 uncultured Anaerolineae bacterium | reverse complement strand
TTCATACACCATCGGGAAGATGTCGGCCCCGCTAGCCGTGGCCACCCGATAGCCCACAAACGGCGACACATTGGGCAAAGCCTCGACACCGACCACGCCCGGAATGCCGGCCAGCACGTCCTCAACCCCCGCCGTGGGCGCACCCAACACCAGCACCGCATCGGTAGTAGCTTCTAGTTCTGACAGCTTGGCATCGGCGCGAACATCGCCATTGATCAAGATAATTACGCGGTCACACACCGCCTGCACCTCCGACAAAATGTGCGACGAAAACAACACGGTGCTGTGTTGCGATAAGCGCTTGATGAGGTGCCGAATTTCGATAATTTGGGTGGGGTCTAGGCCCACGGTTGGCTCGTCTAGGATGATGAGCTTGGGGCGGTGCAAAATGGCTTGGGCAAGGCCCACGCGCTGGCGCAACCCCTTCGACAGCGCCGCAATGGGCCGCTGCCGATGATCCACAAGGCCGGTGTCTATGATGGCTTGGCTAATGAGGCGGTGCTGCTGGGCAGTCGGAATGCCGCGCATGTCGGCCATCAGCTTCAGATAACTTTGCACCGACATATCGTGATAGAGGGGCGTGTTTTCGGGTAAATAGCCGATGCGGGCCTGCACCTCGCGGGGGTGGGTCAGCACATCAAAGCCATCAATTTGCACGCTGCCGCCATCGGGTTGCAGAAAGCCAGTCAAAATTTTAATGGTGGTGGTTTTGCCTGCGCCGTTGGGCCCCAACAAGCCCACAATTTCGCCGGCTTGCACCTCAAAGTCAATGCCCCGTAGGGCGTGGTTGCTGCCGTAAGATTTTTGGAGATTGTTCACGCTGATCATGGTTGCGGCCTTTCGCTATTGAACGACATATTTTGACCGCTATGCTAGCAGAAGTGAGGCGGGCTTGCCAGTTTATTTATGGGGCGCTGAGGTGGTTTTGCCCCCACATTGGGCGTGGGGGCTGCGCCGGTTTTAGGCTATCAAAAACTCCTCAAACGTAGCCATAAAGCCGTCGCCGATAGGGGCGGCACACATCATGCCCACCATCAACGTATCGGCCGCGCTCAGATAGCCTTGCCGAATTAGGGTATAGTCTGTCCCATCTTCCGAAACATAAACTTCAACCGCAGTGCCGATGCGCTTCACGCGGGCCCAAATGGTCTTGATGTGCGCGGCAAGCGGCATCAGTGACCAATCCGAGAAGTCGCGGGTGATAACGGCGCTGGCTTGCAACACCCCTTCTAGGTTTTCGACCCCACATTTTAGCCAGACGGTCTCGCTTTCGCGCACCATTAGCCCGGCCTGATCGTACAAGGCTACATAGTCGCCGCTGACCTTGACCGTCGCAGTGAAATCGCCACGGACTTCTTGATAATAAAAATGGGCGTTGTCGGTAATATAGTTGTGCAGAGTGACGCGCCAAATATCTGTTTTGGGATTGGCGGTTACGCTCAGTGTGCTGCCTTGCTCGTGCCAAGTGGTGGGTTCGTTATGCCAAATCATTGTGCCTCCGTTTTCAATGGGATGAATCGCGTGTAATGCGAATGAACCAGCATTATAGCGTTGAAGTTCTAAAACCGAATGGATTGGGGTGGGTGGTAAATAAAGCAAAGGCAGCAGTTAATGTTTTTTTAGAAGATAACAGTTATTAATTTTTGTCCTTAACCTCACCCCAACCCCGCTCCCTTATGGCAGCGGGGACTTAAGGGGAGCGTTTTATCAAGGCCCAGACTGGTTTTTCAAAAACCATAAACCGCATGGCCGGCGACATTCTGTAGGTGACGATGCCTATGTGTTCGCCCAAAACGTGCCCCAATCTGAAATGCACCCGACAGTCGCCAACTGTGCCAAAATGGGCTAGAATGAGATTAGTTTTTGGCGAAGGGGAGGCGATATGTCCCACGTATTCATCAGTTATAGCCGCAAAGACCGCGACTATGTAGAGCAAGTGGCGGCTTTTTTGCAAGAACAACGGTTTAACGTTTGGTTCGATGCCCGCATTTCTCCCAGCGACGAATGGTGGGACAGCATCGAAGATGCCATCGAAAAATGTGGGGCCTTCTTGATCATTATGACCCCCACCGCCCGCAAGTCGAAGTGGATTAAGCGCGAAATGTTGCTGGCCGATAAGCTGGGCAAGCCCGTTTTTCCGTTGTTGCTAGAAGGCGACGCATGGAACTTTTATGTGCATGTGCAATATGAAGACGTAACCGAGCGCCAGAACCCCTCGTTCGACTTTTGTAGCCGCCTGATGGAGTTTGCCGCCATTGACGTGCCGTCGGACTATAATCTAACCGACTTTACAG
>CAZLPC010000578.1:0-2301 GCA_964561305.1 uncultured Anaerolineae bacterium | reverse complement strand
ATGGGGCGCCGCCGTCTGGCCGGCGGTACCGTCGACGTCGGCGCCTTTGAAGTCAGCGTGCAGGACGTTTGGTATATACAGTAGCGACCGGTGGGTGCGGCTCAGGAGCGGAACTTCATCGCATAGCCAACAGCGGCAGCGCCACCCAATAGGCCAGCGAACGCGGCTCGCCATTGATCAGCACCGCGTTGCAATTGATGAACTTTCGCCACCCGATACCACTTCCACCACCTCGCCCCCAATCAATTCTAGCCGCCCTTCCGCGTTTGCTGGAGCGGCCCCGTAGGCTTTAAATTCAGTGGGGATCATTTTCAACACTGCTATAACTTGGGCCATGTTGCATCGTCCTTGCCTGCTTGCCACATGCGCCCATTTTGCCCGATCTAGTTGCGTTGGGCGGTCACGGTTAAGGGCAGTTGTAGTGTACTGCGATTGTGATGGCTAAAGTTCAGGATCACGATACCCACCACGCGGCCATCGGTGGTGCGGCGCTCGAAAATATCGTCCTCAATTTCTTCGACGATGGCCGGCGCATCCTCAAAAATGACTTCGAGCATATCGCTATCGCGGTCATACCAAATTTTCAGGGCTTCCATACGGTTGTTCCTCGCTTCTCGCGCCGACTAAAGAACGCCGTCAGCACGAATGCATCATTTTCTAACAATTTTGCACCAACCAAGAGGAATTTACTGGTGACGGGTGTTGTTTCAAAATAGCGGTGATACACTTGAACAGTCGGATCGGCTTCGGTTGCAATTACTAATTCGGGGCGCTCCAACGTTTGAATGATTCTGCCGATTTGTCCGTCCATTTCGGGATGATCGAGAATATGCTGCTAGCGCTCGGCGGGTAATCGAATCTGCTTGCCGCGATAATCGGTTATCGCAAAGTCTTTCTCTACCATTCTGTACCTTTCCAGCCATTCCAAAACCCATGGCCATGCCACCAATGACGTGGCTACACCTGCGCCGACCGAACGGCGGGTTAAAACCGCGCCGCTATCCCAATCTGATGGCCGTATGAAGCACGCCAATTTTACGAGCGGCGGCGCTTCAGCCCGCCGACGCAGGGCCCACGCACCGAAAACCGTAGAAGAAGTACTCGACGAGTGTCGGCTTGATCTAGCAACGAATTGATCGCTATCCACGGATCATCTTGCGCTTGAACGGGCAGATGCTCCACGACAAACAATGCCAACAATAACAACAATGCGCGTTTCATGCGTTTTATCCTTAAGCTAAGTGGGGGGATGACGATAAATATTTTGAGTGGTTTCGCCATCAAAAAGCCTGTCTCGAAATAAGCAGTAATTAAACACGCTAAAGTCTAAAATCCCCCACAACAGCTTGCAACTTTTCGCCAGCAGCAGAATTGCAGCAGTGTGTCTGGTGTGCGATAATTGGCCGAAGCATAGACGATAGGAATAAACGCATGATTCTAAACATCGAAATCACTGCACAAGAACTGACGCGGCTGCAACAACTTGCCGCCGAAAATGGGTTCGACTCGCCTGAAGCCTATTTGAAGTGGCTAGCTGTTGCGCCTACCGACGACGAGATTTTGGCCGATATTCGTGAAGCCATGCTATCCATCAAGCGCGGCGATCCAATGCAGACCCTTGACGACATGTGGGCGGAAATTGAATCTGAAGATGAATCCACCGATTGATGTCATCCCTACACCACCGTTCAAGAAACAGCTTAAAGGGCTATTAAAGCACTATCGCCATGTCAAAGAAGATATTGCTCCTTTTATAGCGCAACTCTCAAACGGGGAACTCCCCGGAAACCAGATACCATCGCTAAAACACACGGTTTATAAGGTGAGGATTGCTAACCGCGACGCGCAACGGGGCAAAAGTGGCGGCTACCGTATGCTATATTACGTCCGCAAACGAGACAGAATCTATCTCATCGCCATTTATAGTAAATCTGACCAAGAAGACATTGACCCCGGACTTATCGCGGCTACGATAGATGAAATAGACGACTAATTATGCGTGATTATCACATCAACATTTTTTTCAGTGAGGAAGACGGCGAATACATCGCCGATATACCTGACCTCAAATATTGCTCAGCGAGTGGCGACACACCTAAAAAAGCCCTGCACGAAGTCTTGATCGCCAAGGCGTTGTGGCTAGAAGTCGCGCAAGAAAAAGGGATGCCGATTCCGCCGCCTCGCTACCGCCCTGCCATCTATTCGGCGGAATAGTTTATCATCGCGCGCCAGCGGCGCGATGCATCACTGCGCGGGGCGCACACAACGAAAGCCGTGGCTACTAGAGGAGTAGCTGGGTTC
>CAZLPC010000577.1:0-2304 GCA_964561305.1 uncultured Anaerolineae bacterium | reverse complement strand
ACAGATGATACAGCGGCCATTGCCCAAGCCGCTGCCAACCAATTCCCCCATTTTCGCATCATCAAAGGCGCAGAATTACCAGCAGGCTGGCTAGGCAAAAATTGGGCCTGCCATCAACTCGGCGAAGCCGCCACAGGTGAAGTATTGATCTTCACTGATGCCGATGTGCAATGGGGCGCTGATGGCCTGTCGCGGGTGTTGGCGCTGCAACAACACAGCCACGCCAACATGCTCACAGTATGGCCCACCCAGCACACCCACACATGGCCCGAACGCTTGGTTGTGCCGTTGATGTCGTTGGCCATTATCGCCTATTTGCCCGAAGTGATGGTGCGGCGGTCGCGCTTCAGTGCCTTTGCTGCCGCCAATGGCCAATGTCTGGTCTTTGAACGCGCCACTTACGCGCTTATTGGTGGCCATGCCGCCGTGCGCGACAATGTGATAGAAGACGTGGGCATGGCCCGCCTGAGCAAGCACCACCGCCAAAAACTGGTGATGGCCGATGGTCATGGTGTGGTCGCCTGTCGGATGTATGATGGTTGGGCGAGTGTGCGCGACGGTTTCGCCAAGAATATCTTGGCAGGACATGGCGATTCAGTAGCGTTTTTATTGGCTTCCACCGTTTTTCATTGGCTGGTCTTCATTGGGCCGTGGGTGTGGTTGTTGCTGGGTATTGTTTTGGGCTGGGCGGGCTTGGGATTGCCGTTGCTACTAGCACTGGGCGGAATTGGATTGCGGGCGCTAACGGCCTTCGCCACGCGCCAACGTTTGTTTGATGCGGTGCTGTTGCCGGTTTCAGTCGTGTTGATGACGCGCATTGCCCTGCAAGCCCTGTGGTGGCGCTATCGCTATGGCGGCCCCCAATGGAAAGGACGCACCCTTGTTAGCCCAAAAACAAGTTGAACCCATCGTAATCATTGGTGGCGGCATTGGTGGCCTTAGTGCAGCCATTTATTTAGCCAGCACCGGTCAGCGTGTGATCATCCTAGAGCAACATTCGAACATCGGCGGCAAAATGGGCCTCTATAAAGCCGATGGTTTTCGGTGGGATACGGGCCCTTCAGTGATCACCATGCGCCCTGTGCTGGAAGATGTGTTCACAGCAGCAGGCAAATCACTAGATGATTATTTAACGCTGTTGCCGCTAGAGCCTTTAACGCGCTATTTCTATGCCGATGGTGTGATATTGGATGTCACCAGCGATCTCTCGCGCATAATTCAACAAATTGAGGCGCTCAATCCACGAGATATTGAGGGCTATCTGCGCTTTTTGGCCTACGCAGCGCGGCTCTATCGCATCACCAGCCCGGCCTTCATCTATAACGAACCTCCATCGTGGCGTAGCTTTTTGCAATTTTCGCCGCTAGATGCCTTGCAAATTGACGGCCTGCGGACGATGCAAAATGCCATTCAAAGCCATCTACAATCGCCACACCTGCGGCAGTTGTTGGGACGCTTTGCCACCTACACAGGTGCAAGCCCCTATTTAGCGCCCGCCACACTCAATGTTATCGCACATGTCGAGTTGGCGGGCGGGGTGTGGTATCCTGACGGTGGCATTTATCGCATCGCGGAGGCTATGCAGCGTTTAGCAACTGAAATAGGCGTAGAGATACAGACGGGCTGTACTGTCGAGCAAATTATGGTGCAAAATGGGCGGGCCGTTGGTGTGAAAATTGGCGATGAAGTTGTGGCGGCCAAAGCTGTGATTGCTAATGTAGATGTGGCGACAGTCTATCAAAACCTCTTGCCGGCCATTTATCAAAAACGCGCCCAGCAATTAGCCAAGGCCGAGCCGTCTTGTTCGGGATTTATTATGCTGTTGGGGGTCGAGGGGCAACGTCCAACATTAGCCCATCATAACATTTTCTTTTCAGCAGACTATCGGCGCGAATTTGACGACATCTTTCAGCGCGAAATCCCCCCTACTGATCCGACAATTTATGTGGCGATCACCTCAAAAACCAACCCCAGTCATGCACCTGAAAACGCTGAAAACTGGTTTGTGCTGGTCAATGCACCCGCCCTCAGCCAAAAATGGTCATGGGAACACAACATCCAACCCTACCGCGATCTGATCCTGAATCGCTTGGCTGATCATGGGGTGGATGTGCGCTCGCACATTCTCACCGAACGGATTATGACCCCGCACGATCTGGAGCGCCTGACGGGGGCACGGCGCGGAGCTTTATATGGCGCATCTTCCAATAGCCGTTGGGCAGCCTTCAAGCGTCCCCATAATCGCGCCAAAGACATTGGCCGGTTGTATTTTGCAGGTGGCACGACACATCCGGGCGGTGGCGT
>CAZLPC010000576.1:0-2321 GCA_964561305.1 uncultured Anaerolineae bacterium | reverse complement strand
TGTTGATGAGGCGGTGATGCGGGCCGCGATGACGCATTATAACCTTGAAGATCATGTCGAGCGCATCTTGGGCTTGGCTTTGCCCGCTGTTCGCGTCGAGACTGCGCCCGCCCACGACAGTAGCCTGCCGATTGGGTGTAGCAAAATGGGTGGCGATCCTGATCTGCCGCCCGACTTTGAATGGGTTTACATTGAAGGCCATCCAATCACGTTTATCGCGCAGTTTCGTATGGCGGATGTGAAGCCCTACGATCCAACGGGTTTGCTACCCGCCGATGGGATCCTTTCGCTATTTTATGACCATGAACATCGCGTGCTGGAAGTGCCACAACCTCTAGAAGTAACGCGGGTGTATTGGTTCCCCCATGAACTGCCATTGGTGCGTACACCGCATCCAGAGATGACCATTCCATGGACGGAGATTCCATTTTCACGTAGGCATTACGAGCGTTCAGGCGGCAAATATATCTACAACTCAGAGATTAAGGCGTTGACGGCCTGTGCTGTGAAAATCGGGCACAGCCTAACCATCCCTACCGCGCCAGATTATGAGGTGGTGGAAGATGAACCGTCACACAATGCCTTTTGGGATTTGGCGGCGGCATTGGATGCTGGTCATCAGTTTTTTGGGCACTATTGGGATTTCAATGGCGATCCGCGTGAACGGATCCATGTTGAGAACCCCGACGAGTGGTTGATGTTGATGCAAATTGCTGATGATGACAATTTGGAAATCAATTTGGGTGATACTGGGCGGCTTTATGTGATGATTCAGCGTGCCGACCTTGCCGCTAAACGCTTCGAGAACGTGCGCTATCACTTCGATTGCTTCTGATGCGGAAACCTGTGGCTAAGTGCTCCGTTTCATAAACTACGGTTAATGGCTGCACCTAACCCCGAAACCGCTGCACTGGATAGGGACTTTCACGGCTCACAGAGGGGGTTTTGCTCGCCTTCTTCTTTAGAGAAGGGGCGGGGAATGAGGTTTGTTTGCTCTTGATTGACGAGATATAGCAATGCTGGTTGGGTTGCATGGGCATTTATCCCCAATCTGAAACATATCTGACCCGTTATGACTGCTTGACGGTTCCTAAAAACGTGTTATACTGCTTATTATTGAAACTCATTTTGTATCATCGAGCATCAGGAGGCCCAACTATGCAAGCCCTTGTCGGTAACACCCCCAACGCCATGATTGGCTCCTTGTGCGCTGAAATGCCGGCCTAACACATCGGCTGCACCATCAGCACCACGGGGAGGTCGTTTGGCCGCGCCTATTCTTGCGCCGGCCCAAAACAACCCAACAACTCAATACCATTTAGGAGACCATACCCGTGATGTACCGTGGTGACGAATATTTTGATACCACCGATAGCTTTGACGATGATAACTATGAAGTCAGCTATGAAGCCGACTTTGATCCACTAAAAACCGACCGCCAAGCGCGGCGCAAGCGCAAACCCAAAGCCCACCATACCCCTAAAAAGTCGCAAGCCGAGCAACTGGCCGAAGTGGCCGACTTGGGCGCGATAGAAGGGGGCCTTAATATCACCTATAAGCCGGCCCGCCACGAAACCGAATGGCTGACTACCTCTTTACGCGCCTTTTTTGTGCAAGACTATATGCGCGATGTATTGGCGAAGGTGAAAGGCGGCAAAGAAGCCAACGTGTATCGGTGTGCGGCCTCGCCCCAAATTGGGATGCCCTTTGTGGCGGCGAAGGTCTATCGTCCGCGCATTTTTCGCAATTTGCGCCAAGACCATCTCTACCGCGAAGGCCGTCAAATGATTAACGAGGCCGGTAAGTTCATTAAAAACAACGAGCAGCGCATTTTGCGGGCTTTGCACAAAAAGAGCAGTTTCGGCGAGCAAGTGTCGCATACGTCGTGGCTGATGTATGAGTTTAGCCTGCTTAAGCAGCTTTATGAGATGGGCGCAGCTGTGCCGAAGCCCATCGCTGTAGACACCAACGCGGTGCTGATGGCCTATATTGGCGATGAGAACATGGCCGCGCCCACCCTAAACGGCGTAGAGTTGCCCGAAGGCGAAGCCCAGCGCTTGTTTGAGGTGGTGCTGCACAATATCGAGTTGATGTTGCAGGCGGGCTGGGTGCATGGTGACCTGTCGGCCTATAACATTCTCTATTGGGAGGGCGCACTGACGATCATAGACTTTCCGCAAGTGGTCGAGGTGGCCACCAATAGCCAAGCCGACCATATCTTTAAGCGCGATGTGGAGCGTGTATGTGACTATTTCTGGGATCAAGGTGTAGACTGTGATTATTTAGAAATTGCGGCGGCGCTGTGGGATAAGCACGTTGGT
>CAZLPC010000575.1:0-2323 GCA_964561305.1 uncultured Anaerolineae bacterium | reverse complement strand
CTCACATCGGCCTCAACAATAACCTCAAAGCTCACTGTATCCAATATCTGACGAGCCGCCTCAAGATTATAGGTTGGATAGCGGGCCGTTGCGTCATAGGCCCACATACCGGGAATGAGTGGACTTTCGGCGGGAATGGACTGTCCTCCTAACGCATTTAAGGTGGCCCTCACACGATCAATACCTTCGGCAAAGGCCGCATGAACTCGCGCATTGCTAAAATAAGCGATATCTGCGCGTTGCCAGTTATAGATCAGTACACCTACAGATGATGCGGGGCGCGAATGAACGGCTAGGCTCGTAATTCCGTTGATGCTTGACAAACGCACAGGCTCAAGCCGCCCTACCGCATTAACCTCGCCACGTACTAAGGCGGCTACGGCTGCTTCGGGGGAGGAATAGGTGCGGAAAACAATCCGATCAATCTGATAGCCGTCTTGGCCTTCGGGGCGTTGCCGATAGACGGGTGCAACCCGTAAACTAATCGCCAATTGGCCATCGACTGCATAAAGCTGCTCAACTTGATAAGGCCCTGTGCCGATAGGATCGAGATTGAAGGGATGACGGTCGAGTAGCTCAACCGGATAGCCTTCAAGAATATGGGCCGGCAATATACCTATTTTCAACTGCTCCGGAAATATCGCTAGGGGCTGCACGAGCCGAAAACGCAGCGTAAATTCATCAATAACTGTTATCTCGACAGTGCGCCAAAATGCGGTTTGGGCGCGGTTACCTTTATAGTTTCCATCGCGCATGACATTAATGGTATAAGCCACATCGGCACTGGTGAAGGGTATGCCATCGTGCCACAGCACATCGCGCCGCAATACAAAAACATACTCTAGCCCATCCCGCGAGACTTCCCAGCGTTCGGCCAAGTCTGGCTCCACTTCACCAAAATCGTTAATTTGCGTGAGGCCTTCAAATATCAATGCCGTAATATCTTGATCAACAGGGTTAAAATCGGCAAAAAGTGGATTTAGCTTGTTGATATTGCCGATTAATCCTTCGGTTAGTTGCCCAGCCACCGGATCAAGCACATTGTTTACCACTCGTACAGTGGGTAGCGGCGTAATGGCAGGCGTAACAACAATAGGCGTTTCTTCTGATGTTAAGATGACCTCGGGTGTGGCAGGAGTGTTAGGCGTTGAGTTGGTGGCATCGTCTTCGCCGAGGCGAACCACAACCGCAACAATCAACAAGACAAACGAAAACAACAAAGCCAATAGTGGCAAGCGCAGTGCTTTTAGCATGGTTTCCTTACCTATGAATGCAAACAGGGGATGCTTTACACCAATGTGCAAAACACCCCCCGCCCCTTGATAATGATTGATGGTTGCTCGACTGCTAAGTAGCGCGTATAGATGCAGATTTTCAGATGCTTATTGAATCAGCAATTGGACAATAGCATTAAGAATAAACACTATTGAGACAATGATGGTAAGTTGAAAAAGCGTCTTTTCGATACCACGGCGTGTGCGTTGAACTGCACCTCCGCCACCACCACCAAACAAATTGCCGATACCACCCGACGAGCTGGCTTGAAACAAGATCAGCGAAATCAGGGTTAAGGAGATAATGATCTGAATTATCTGTAAAGCATTCTCTAAACTGGGTAACATTGCAACATCCTAAGCATGGCCGTTTTTGAACGGGCAGATTATAACAGCACCTCTTTGGCTCTGTCGAGATTCAGTAGATCACATTTTTAGAAAAAAGCATGGGCGAGCACGCAGGCTCGCCTCTACAACGGCGCGGCCATGCGGTTTTCGCGGTAGGGACTGTGCCTATGTGCCAGCCCAAAACACCAAATTGTGATCTACTGAGATTACATTTCGTTGCGATCTTCAATCGCACGTAACAATGTGACAGCATCTATGTATTCTAAGTCACCGCCCGATGGCAGTCCGCGTGCTAAGCGCGTCACTTTTAGCCCCAAGGATGCTAGTTGGCGCTTAAGATACATGGCAGTTGCTTCGCCTTCCATATTGGGGTTGGTCGCAATAATGATTTCTAGCACGTCGCTTTGTTGTTGCAGGCGCGTTAGCAACTCCTTGATCTTTAAATCATCTGGCCCAATACCCTCTACGGGTGAGATAGCACCATGCAGCACATGATATAACCCACGATAAACCCCTACGCGCTCTAGGGCTAATACATCTAGTGGCTCTTCGACGACAGCAATAAGAGTGCGGTCACGGCGGGGGTTGCTACAAATAGGGCAGGGATCTTGTTCTGTAATATTATAGCAATTGCTGCAAAGCTTGGTCTTGGCTTTTAGGCCTGTCAGTGCATCAGCAAGGCTAAGTGATAAATTTTCAGG
>CAZLPC010000574.1:0-2325 GCA_964561305.1 uncultured Anaerolineae bacterium | reverse complement strand
AAAAAGCGGCTGAAGACTTCTTCGGCCAACAACCAGTCGCCGTGTTCGTCTAGCTGCAAAAACTGCCACATCGGAAGGTTGGTCGGCAACTCGGCGGGGGTTGTGCCGTTGATGGTGACAGCGCCACATTTGTCGCGGTTGATGCTCAGGCCGCACACCTCACAGAAGTGCTGCACGGCCCGCCACGCCACCACCGCATTATCGGCGTGGGGGGTCAGAATGCAAATGTCATCCACTACCCGAATCACCAATACATGCGCCACACTTTGCACATAAAAATCCATCAAGCGCAACAGTGTATCAAGAAGCAGCAAGCTCAGTTTGCGGGCGTTGGGAAGGCCTTGTTGTGCGGCCACCACCAAGCTATCTTGATGGCGCAGGCGCATTTTCATGTATCGGCTGAAAAAAGCCCGGTCGGTTTCGGGCAGTTCTAGCTTGGCCAAGATATAGTCAAACACTTCATGGGGAACGGTGGGAGCAAGGTCTTTGAGATCAATTTTAAGGATATGATAGGGCTGCTTGGGGAAAGCCGCTTTGGCCAACTGCACTTCAGACTGAATAAAGACAATGGCATCTTCCATAGCTAGGGCGGTGTCGCCGGGCCCATAGGCCCCCGCCACCGAATTGTTTCGCAACTGCCCTTGTTGGGTGTTGCGCTGATAGTTGACGGTGTAATAGTTTAATTGTGTGGTTTGCAGATCAATATAGGGTACTTGGCCGCTTAGGGCCGCCAAGGGGTCAATTAGCCAACAGAGCGGTTCTTCGTCTTGGCTGGCTGCTAGCAAGATGGCGGGCGCGTTTAGTTGGGCCAGCAGTTGGCGGCGCGGGATGTTCACGCTTTGGGCGTGGTTATAGTTGAAGATGTTGCGGTTGAAGATGTCGCGCCAGCGCCCCCCAATCAATTCTAATGCACAAGCCGTCGGAAAATCTTCATGCATAAACAGCCGCCATTTGCTTTGGGCCCACAAGGCCTGCACCGTTAGCCCGTCGGCGGGATAGTCCCACGCGGCGATGTTGTCGAACAGAATCGTCATGGCATCGGCAAATTCGCGCCGCCATGCCTCGTTATCATTCAGGTGTTGGGCTTGGTTGCGGATGTCGGGCAGGCGGTATTTGTCATATTCAAGCTCTGCCAACGCAACTTGCACATCATAATCACTAAAGGGCTGGCGCAAGTGAAAGTATTCATCTGCGTCTTCATCATAGCGCAGGGCCGCCAAAAAGGGGTCAAGCAGCGCGGCATAGTCGCCCAGCGTGGGGGTTTGTTGTAGAGGCTGTAACAGAGCCAACACACGCTCATCATCGGCAACAGATGGGGTGGTGGCGGGTTGGTGTGTCCATTCTTCTAGCAAATTGCCAAAGATAAAGACGGCCTCGGCCCGATTGCGTCCTAGCTGAATGTCGCGCTCTAGCTGGGGCAACCAAAAGGCGATAATATCGGGGTCGTTGCCGATTTGGTGCGTCAAAATTTCGAGGCTAACGATGTCGGGGTGCAGGTGACGATTGGCGAATTTAAGGTGGCGTAAGCCCTCAGCCAAAAACAACAGTCGTTCATGATCATCTTGAAACTGGGCTTGGCTAAGGGAGTCATAGGCGTTTAACAACCGTTCGCGCTGTTTGCGCAGCTCGACCAGTTTCATATCAACGACAAAACGCTCTAGCATGGGGACATACTCCTGAAGTGTAGGTGGTGAAAAAGACACTTCACCCATTCTGACACATTTTGCTGTTGGCTGCTTGGTTTATATATTGAGCTTGTCGTTCATGTCTCTTCCTAATTTTTTGCCCGTCATTTGTTGAGAGAAGGCTGCAAATTCTTGTTCGGTCATAAATTCTTCAAATTTTTGGCGTTCTTCATAGCGGGCCACAAAGGTATCCAACACTTCTTGCCAGCCCAATTCCCGATAAATAGCATAAATATCCACTTCGCGCATGTTCCATACACGCCCACCGTCGGTGCGGGTCGCGTTTTGTTGCACCTCGTTAGTTTGCGAAAACGCATTGGTGTTTTGGCTTAAGAAGCCGCCAATCATGTGTTGAAACATGTGAATCCATTCTTCTAGCGCCACCGGATACACCAGCATTGCCAGTTGTGGATCGTTTTGTGGCGTGATGGGGTTCAAAAAGTCTCCATTGGGCAAGATGGCGATGTCGGGCAGATCGAGCTTGCCTGAATAATACATGCCTTTGCCAAGCCCACGTTTAACAAGACGCATCACCTCTTCTTGGGTTCTATTTTTCGTATCAACCATTTCTGATTTGACGGCAATGGAATGCCCAACAGCCCTCGCCATCGCTTTGTCATATAACAAGGCTTGGGCCCGA
>CAZLPC010000573.1:0-2335 GCA_964561305.1 uncultured Anaerolineae bacterium | reverse complement strand
GTTCTTAATCGTGTTAGCCATGCTGACGTTGCTGGCATGTGGCAACAGCGAAGAAGATGACGAGGCCATTGATAACGTTCTAAAATATTTGCAAGCTATTAATGCTGGTGATATAGATGGGGCCCGCGAGTTAAGTTATGAAGATCGCCATGCCGAGCTTGAACAGGGTCTGATGTCGCAAGATACAGAAGCCTTTACCTTCAGCAACATTAGTTGTAAAGACGAAGTAGGGCCCAAGCCGACTCTGCCCAAGATGTTCAACAGTTTTTGACCATCGTTTTCAATATGGAAGATGGCAAAGTATGCGGCTTTGATGAAGAAGTCGCCACTCAATAACAATAGCGGAACCCCACAATATCATCTAGTCAGTTTTACGCGACAACTATCATGGCGAGTTACCGATTGGGTTAGCTGTCATTATCCCCACTGAGCATCTTGATTATCCGTACCTGATTAGTGCACCACAATGCGTGTCCCAAGCAATATAAGCCAAACGCTCAACGCATTTTTGGCTTTTCGGGCAATACTTCGCGTTGTTAACCGCTTCAATGAGCAGCACCCAAATGCCATTCGGCAAGTGGTTTATCCCGGCTTGGGCACTGGTACAGGTGAGATGCCTCCAATGATTTGTGCCAAGCAAATGCACGCCGCCTATCTGAAAGTGACCGAAGGCAAAGATCACCCACCCGCCAGCATAAACGAAGCACTTCTTGAACACTATCGCTTGCTGCGGGTGGATGATTGACTTCTAATTGTCCTGATTTTCAAGCATGGCAAGGTCGTCGGCATCAAGTTGGATGGCGTGCGCGTTGATGAAGCCATCAACTTGATCGGGGCGACGTGCGCCAACAATCGCGGCCGTCACTTCAGGCCGATGCAACGTCCACGCCACAGCTACCGCCGCAACAGTTGTATCGTATTTGTCCGCTACATCTTTCAATTTCTCGACCAGTTCAAGATTACGCGAGAGGCGTGGTTCTGTGAACTCATCGTCATTTTTGCGCCAATCTTCATCCGGAAGTCCCTCGATACGGTCGCGGGTCATTTTGCCAGTTAATAAGCCCGATTGCATGGGCGAATAGACGATCACGCCAATGTTATGAAGCCCACAGTAAGGCAAGATTTCATCTTCAATCCCCCGGGCAATCATCGAATAGGGTGGCTGCAACGAGGTAATTGGTGCAATCTCCATACAGCGCTGCATCTGCGAGACATTGAAATTGGATACACCGATATAGCGCAATTTGCCCGCACTTTGCAACTCGGCAAGGGTTTGCCAACCTTCTTCAATCTCTTCATCAGGGGACGGCCAATGAATTTGATAGAGATCAATGGTTTCCACTTGCAGGCGGCGTAGGCTAGCTTCGACTTCTTGTCGTATCGAATCAGCCTTTAAGCTACTGTTCACCGTGCGCGATCTATCCCATATCAACGAGCATTTGGTGAAGATATGAGGTTTCTCGCTCATGCCTTTTATGGCTTTGGCTACAACTTCTTCTGAATGTCCTAGTCCATATACGGCGGCGGTATCAATCCAATTAATGCCTAAACCAATTGCATGTTGGATAGTCTTAATCGAGTCGGTATCATCTTGTGGCCCCCAGCCATATTCCCAGTCGCCACCACCAATAGCCCATGCACCCAAGCCAATACGGGTGATCATCAGTTCGCTATTGCCAAGTTGTCGCTTTTCCATAATTTGTCCTTTTGAGTTGAGAAAACGAGTCCAGCTATAGTATGCAGATAATTGTAGCGGATATGACGGCTTGGATCATAGGTATGTGCTGAACACCCGCAGCTGCCTCAAACTGTTGGTTTAGTAACGCAGGCCGATCTAAGCGAACTTTCATGTAATATGTGGCGAACGATTTGTGTCAAAATATATCTAGAGTCACACATTGTAAAAAAGCATAGACGAGAATCCTATGATAATCCCACAATCCAACATAACCAAGCCCTTTGAAATTGGTTTATATTCCTTTGTCGAACTCACCCCTGATCCCACCACAGGCGAGAAAATCAGCCCGGCCCAGCGTATACAACACCTACTCGAAGAGATTGAACTCGCTGATCAAGTTGGGCTAGATGTTTATGGCCTCGGCGAACATCACCGCGAGGAATATGTGTCTTCTGCGCCAGAGGTTTTGTTGGCAGCGGCTGCCACGCGCACCAAAAGTATTCGCCTGAGTAGTGCCGTGACCGTACTGAGTTCTGATGATCCTGTGCGCGTCTTCCAACGTTTCGCTACGTTGGATCTCATCTCAAATGGTCGTGCCGAAATCTTGGCCGGGCGTGGATCATTCATCGAATCCTTCCCGCTGTTTGGCTACGATCT
>CAZLPC010000572.1:0-2337 GCA_964561305.1 uncultured Anaerolineae bacterium | reverse complement strand
CGCGCCATTCTGGAGGGTCGCCAAATTTGGCGACCGACTGACATCATTGCAGAAGGCAGCATTTAATACACATCAAGGAGCGTGTCGGCATCGTCGAATTGTTTGTAGGCCCCCGCAATGGCAAACAGTAGCCACAACAGCAACATCACGAACCCCGCCGGCACGCTAACTGCGTCGTTGCCGAACGGTTGATCCAATTGGGGGTCGTCGGTGGCCAGCACCAAATAGCCCGCTAGCACAATAAAAAACGCGCCGACCAACGCCGTCGAAAGCACCAACACATGGCGCTCAATCCGTAGCGCAAAAATACCCACCACGCCAAACATAAACAAAATGGCAAACAGCCGAATCTCATCGTCCAACTCGGTATTATTGCTTAACAAGGCAAATGTGACGAAGGCCGCGGCGCTGCCCGCCAACAAAAACACGCCAAACTTATAAAACACCTGCACCACTGCCGCCGCGATCAAGCCCACAATGAGGGTGACGACGATCCCCACCACGCCCGATTGCGCGGATAGTTCGTCTACGGTTTCGGCATAAGAGATGATCCGGTCGGTGTCGGTATCAATCACCAGCAAATCAATCATGGCCAGCGCAAACAACACGCCACCCGCAAACCCCACCAGCGCCAGCATCACCCGAAACAAGCGATAGCCAAAAAAACAACTGATGCCGCCTAAAATAACATATAAAATCGCAAATAAAATGGTGTTGTTGTCCATGCTGGGGCTGTCCTCCTCGAAAAAATAATACGCCACCCCCATCAATCTAGTGGGTATGTGGCCCATTATAGCGCGAATGACAGCCCGCCACCAACGCCTATTGCTGTTGATAGGTTTCCTTTAGCCATGCCGACCAAGTGCGCGTGCCAAAGGCCTTATCAGGACTGGTGTTGTGGCCGGCCCGAAAGCCCGCCTCCAGCCCGATAGGGAGGCGCACTGGCAACACTGGCTTTTTGCGGTTTTGGGCCGCTAGCCATTGGTGGGCCATGTCATCCATCGTCAACACGTCGGGGCCGGCCACATCGGGCGCACACCCCGCCGGCTTGTCGAGGATATAGGGCTGCAAATAATCGGCGACATCGCGCACATCAATCGGCTGCATCTGCCATGCTTTGGGCGCAAAGGCCACAGGCAAGCGCCCAAGCGGGTTTAACAGCTTCAATAGCGTATCGGCCAACCAATGAAATTGGGCCGCCCGCACAATGGTGAACGGCAGACCCGACGCTTCGATAGCTTGTTCGGCAGCCAGCTTGTGCCGATAGTAGGCGTATTTTTGCATACGTTCGATGCCGATAATAGAGGTATAGACCAGATGCTTTACGCCTGCTTTTTTAGCAGCCACTAGCAGGGCTTGTGTGCCGATTACGTCGGTTTTGTTGGACTGCATGGCGTTACTGGCGGCATGAACAATCACATCTACATCTTGCACGGCTGCTGCCAAGCCTTCGTTCTTCGCCAAATTTAGTTGGGCCCACTGGTGGGGCGTGCCAAGCGGGGCGGGCTTGCGGCTGGCAATCCGCAGGGTGTGGCCAGTCGGTTGCAGATCGGCGACAAGGGCGCGGCCCAAGTGGCCGGTTCCACCAGTAATTAAAATAATCATGGGTGTTGTCCTTTCAGGTGTTGTAATTTGTCGGGATTACGGACGATCCATAGGGTTTGAATACGGTCGGCAGTGGTTTCAATGGTCAGGATAAAGTTGATCTCGCCGTCAATGCGCCCCACAAGGCCCATGCCCCCATTCATCGGCACAAACTCGGCGCTAAAGTTGGGTGGGGGTTGGCGGGTAAGGCCCAGCCAAAAGCGCATCACGCGATCCCGCCCCACAATTGGGCGCAACGCCGACGACACCTTGCCGCCGCCATCGCTCACCGAGACCACATCCTCGGCCAACACGGCCTCTAGCATGGCGAGGTCGCCAGTTTGGCAGGCGTGCAAAAACTGGGCCAGCATGGCGCTGTGGGCGGCGGGTTGGGGGGCGAAGCGCGGGCGCTGCGCGGCGAGGTGCTTTTTGGCGCGGCTAAAAATCTGCCGACACGCGCTCTCGCTTTTGCCGATAATGGTGGCAATGTCGGCATAGTCATACTCGAACACTTGGCGCAACAAAAACACGGCCCGTTCATCTGCCGACAGCTGCTCTAGCAGCACCAAAAACGCCATCGAGATGGTGTCTTGCAGGTCGGTGTGGGCGGCGGGGTCAGTGTCGGGCGCGGTGATAAGCGGCTCTGGCAACCACACGCCCACATAGTGCTCGCGCTGGGCCCGCGCCGATTTCAGATGATCCAAGCACAGCCGCGTTGTGATGGTGCTAAGATAGGCTTTGGCGCTGTCTATG
>CAZLPC010000571.1:401-2356 GCA_964561305.1 uncultured Anaerolineae bacterium | reverse complement strand
AAGCCCCTTTGTAGGTATCGAGCGCACGATAGTTGCTGCCGTCTAGATCCATTAGCGCATAGGTGTTGCACCCGTCAGCAAACAGCATGGTGCGCCCATTGCCTAACCACGCCAAAGGATACATGATGACCGAATTCGTGCCTGCACGTCCCATAGGATGGCCAATGGCGTGTAAGGCTTCTGCGCTTTCCCAGCCTTCTAGCCAACTGACGCGATAAAGCGTTTCATCAATGCCATTGAAATGGTTGAAAAAGATGTAATCACCAACGATAGAGATATTCTGAATGTTGCCGGGGGGTAAATCGGTTAGGCGGCGCAACACTGCGCCATCCTCTGTAGCTACATACAGTTGTGCCAGCGACCGCCCAGTAAATGTGTTGCCTTCGGCCCCAAAGTTGAACTGTTCGTGGTCAGAAACAAATAAATAAAACTGCCCAAAACCCACGCCGCTGTTCACCGTCGCTGTGGGTGCGCCCAAGAGCAAACAACCACACAAGACGATGAAAAAGATTTGACGCTTCACTTCTAAACTCCTTTTTGAATTTTTCCCGATGTCTAACTTTAATATCAAATTGATTTTGGCGCTAACTGAGGCGGTGCGGATGGAAATGCACAATGAGAAAATGGCTCGCTGTTACGGCTAGCACTTATTTTACAAACTTCATAACATCGGTTACAATCATTCTCACACACACAGCTAGCGGGGCCCACCAAAAAGTGTTGGTAGCACTGTATGAAACCATCAGTCATCCACAATCGCTATTTGTTACATGAAATCATCGGTGCGGGCGGTATGGGTGTGGTCTATCGGGCCACCGACCGCATGACCCAGCACGAGGTAGCGCTGAAGCGGGTCGCTAGTCCTTTTACCGTGTTGGGGCTTCAGCCCGCCAGTGACTTAGAGCGCGAACTAGCGAGCGAATTTCGTTTGTTGGCCACGCTTTATCACCCTAACATCATTCCTGTGCTGGACTTCGGGCTAGATGCCGACCGCCAACCCTTTTATACAATGCGCTTGTTGCACCAGCCCCAAAATATCCTTGTGGCCAGTCAGGGCATGGGCTTGGATGGCAAGCTCCATTTGTTGTGTCAGGCCTTGCGGGCACTGAACTATTTACATCGGCGCGGGGTTTTGCACCGCGATCTAAAGCCATCGAATCTGTTAGTGGAAGATAACACCGTATTTTTATTAGATTTTGGCTTGGCCCTGCAACAGCTTCAAGGGGCGGGCGATGCGGGTACGTTGTTTTATGCCGCGCCCGAAAGCATCAGCGCCGACCAAACTACCGCCGCCAGCGATATTTATGCCTTGGGGGTATTGGCTTTTCAGCTATTTGACGGCGGCGATCCTTATGATCTGCCCGCCAACGCTACCTATCATGCCGTATTGGACGCGGTGAAGCACCAGCCAGTGCCGTTTCAGCGCCTGTTTGAAAGCGCCGATACCGAGCTTGTGCCGCCCGCTACCGCCGAGACTATTCGCGCTTTGGTGGCCAGCATGGTACACAAAAGCCCGCATCAACGCGCCAGCGATGCCCGCGCTTTGTTACAACGCTTCTCAGAACTGATTCATGTTCCGGTGGGGCAAGAGGCGGCCTTTTTGCTAGAGATGCCCCAGTTGGTGGGCCGCCAGCACGAACTTAGCCAGCTTCAGCTAGCCCTAGAAAACGTGCAAGCCGCTACCCGCGATGTGTGGGCATTTGTGAAAGCCACCCCCAGCGCTTCCATCGGCAGCGCGTGGCTGGTGGGGGGCGAAGGCGGCGTGGGCAAAACGCGCTTGTTGCAAGAAATAAGCCTAGAGGCGCTGACCAAAGGGTTTTTGGTGTTGCGCGGCCAGCATATCCCCACCAGCAACACGCCCTATAGCGCATGGCATGGCCCCATTCGGCAATTGGCGTTGCACACCCCACCCGATGCCTATAGTAAGTTCTGTCATAATTTAACAATAAATTTAC
>CAZLPC010000571.1:0-391 GCA_964561305.1 uncultured Anaerolineae bacterium | reverse complement strand
ACCCGATGCCTATACCCTTAGCTTGTTAGGGCGCTTTGTGCCCTCTATTAATGACTTGCTGAATGTCACGGCGGCAAGTGGCATATCGGGGCTGGACGACGAAACGCCCCAACGCTTTTTAAGCGCTGTGGTGGGCTTGTTCGAGAGCCTAACACAGCCCACGTTGTTATTGCTTGAAGACTTGCACCATGCCGACGACAGCCTGTCGGTGCTGGCGGCGTTGGTCGCCAATATTCAGCAATTGCCGATGGTGATCATCGCCACCTATCGCGACGACGAACACCCCGATCTGCCCGCTTTATTGCCCCAACTGCATCATATCGGCCTTAAAAGCCTGACCGACAGCGAAATTGCCCAACTGAGCCGTAGCATTATCGGGCAGCCCATTCTT
>CAZLPC010000570.1:552-2358 GCA_964561305.1 uncultured Anaerolineae bacterium | reverse complement strand
CCGCCGCCCCCGCCGGGATTGTTGCCGCCCCCAATATTGGCACTGTTGCCGCCAGTGTTGGCGTTGCTATTGCCGCCCCCAGTATTGGCGTTGGGGTTATTGATGCCACGGTCATTGGCGGGGTTGGTATTGCGGATGTTGATGAGGGTACTGGTGGGATTGCCGTCAGAAACACTGACGCGGAAAGCGTCTAAGTCGTTGCAAGTGTCGCCGTTTCCGTCAAAATCAGTCAAGGTGGCGAATAGCCACGCCAAGCCCACCTCGGCCCGTACTAGCACCCATGCCCCTGTACGCGATTGGCCCACAACCTGCACGGCTTGATCACGGCTGACAGTGCCCAAAATGTTATAGTTTTGGCTAGGACCGCTCCGTAAATTGGCAGTGTCTACCTCAATAGTAACGATGCATGTTTTAGCATTATTGGGGTCGTTAGCGTCTAGGCTGGTTAACAACTGAATTTTGTCGGGTGTCTTAGACACGCCCACGGTGGTCAACACGTCGGCACTGGACGTGGTGTTGGTCACATCCACGTAATATGCGCCAGCGTTTAACGCAATGCTCAGGCCGTCTAGGCTGCCAGCGTTAAGGTTGGCGACGGTTGCGCCTGTGGAATCGGTTAGCAAGAAGTTGATGGACGCTTCGGGCAAGTCGGCCACAATGCTCACGCTGTCGCCCTCACCAGCGTCGGTGGTGGCAATACCAAGGCGATTGGCGGTTTGGCCATTGCCCAACGCCACTGACCGCGTTTGATCCATCGTTAAGTCGTCACTGTCTACCATTGCCAAATTGGTGTCAAACGGGGTCAGATCAAGGCGGGTGTCAATACGAACAAGGCCGGTTGTTGCGCCTACAACCCGCTCTAGCACCAAGCGATGTTGGGGCGCGTTGGGTGCAATCCGAAACTCGAGGGCTTGCACACGGCTATCATCAGTCTGAAAAACCACATCAGTACCGCGCAACAGCGTCACGCGAACATTGCTAAGTTCAAGCGCCACCACGCCAGTTATGTCGGTGGAAGACAGGGTGATCAGCACATCTACAACTGGGTTCGCCTCGCTAAGGATAAGCGGCGGCGTAGCGGCATCATCTTGTTGGGCATAAGTAGGCCCATTGTTCCCAAAGATGACGGCCATGGCTACCGCAAGGGTAACGAACAGGGCGAATCGGTTCATGGATCGTACTCCTTTGATAAAAAACGAAGCTGAGTTGTTCACACTTTTATGCAAAAACAGAAGCAACCCTATGAAAAAATAATGGGCGACCACGCAAAATTATTGGGCGACTCAAGTTTCCACCTGACAGAAATAGTAAACGCATGTGACAGTTATTTTAGAAGTATAGAATTGACACCCGATCAATACATCCTACTTGTGGTGGATTTCGGTCTAGTCCTTTCGGATAGGTCGTCATGAATGTGAGCCTATTCGCTTGTTCACGATATTGAAAAAAACGACTATTGAACGACTGGGAAGGGCGGATTGACGCTATAAACGCGGAGTGTGGGGCTGAAAAGTTGCGGTGGTTTGTCAACATTGGCACGTTTTTTGAGCTGGTGTGGCACGCTGACGGCACGCCAACAGGTTATGCTATAAGCATACTTGTTTAATGGACAGGTTAAAAACATCTCATGAAGCGTGCAACCCTTATCAAATAAGATGTCGCGCACCCTTTTCATCACAATGGGCTGGTGGTGGCTACAACAATGGCCGTACTAGCCCAAACCCATTTTTGTGAGGGCTGGCGCTCATCTTTCCTCATTTTTCCCCCTAATAACTAGCGCGTGGTATGGTAGGTGTTTCAAAAGCC
>CAZLPC010000570.1:0-542 GCA_964561305.1 uncultured Anaerolineae bacterium | reverse complement strand
CTCATTTTTCCTCGTCATTAATGGCGCGTGGTATGCTAGCGCTTCAAATGCCAATCATTGTTGAGGATATTAGCGCCATGAGCGACCAAGTTTTGCAAGTGTTGGGGGTGTCGGGCAGTTTGCGGAAGGCTTCTTATAACACAAAGCTGTTGCACAACGCAGCCCAATTGTTGCCGCCAAACGTGAACCTGACCATCTATGATATTGCCGATTTGCCTCTCTATAACCAAGACCTTGTGACCGATGACTACCCCGCAGTGGTGTTAAAGTGGCGGGCGGCGGTGCGGGCGGCCGATGCGTTTTTGTTCGCCTCGCCAGAGTACAACTATTCGGTGACGGGGGCGCTTAAGAATGCGATAGACTGGGCCAGCCGCGCCAATGTGCAAGGAGACCGCAAGCAACCCCAGCCCTTTTTTGGCAAAACTGCCGCCATCATTGGGGCAGCCGGGCGTTTTGGCGGGGTACGCTCTCAGATGCACTTGCGCCAGATTGCGTCGTCGCTTAATTTGCATGTGGTCATGAATCCGGGTGTATATGTGTTT
>CAZLPC010000569.1:0-2359 GCA_964561305.1 uncultured Anaerolineae bacterium | reverse complement strand
TCGGCGGGGCGATCTTTGCTGCCATACAGCTTTTGGGCCACGGCCTTATAAAGCACATCCACCATTAATGTAGACTTGCCCGATCCGCTTACGCCCGTAATCACCACCAATTTACCCATTGGGATTTCGACATCCACATTTTTAAGGTTGTTGCCGCGTGCGCCCTTAATGGTGATGTTTTTCCCGTTGCCGGTCCGCCGTTGGTCGGGAATAGTGATCCGCCGCCGACCGCTTAAAAATGCGCCCGTAATGCTGGTGGGGTGATTAATGATGTCTTGGGGTGTGCCCGTAGCAACCACTGTGCCGCCGTGTTCACCTGCGCCGGGGCCCATGTCAATCACATAGTCGGCGCGGCGCATCGTCTCATCATCGTGTTCTACCACCAAAACGGTATTGCCCAGATCGCGCATTCCTTCTAGCGTTTGGATTAAGCGTTCATTGTCGCGTTGGTGTAAGCCAATAGACGGCTCATCTAACACATATAGCACGCCCGTCAGCCGTGACCCAATTTGAGTAGCAAGACGGATGCGCTGTGCTTCGCCACCAGATAATGAGCCAGCGCTGCGACTGAGTGTCAGATAATCTAAGCCCACATCAATCATAAATTGTACGCGATTGCTGATTTCTTTGAGAATTTGACGGGCAATTTCTTGTTCGCGGGCCGATAACGCCGGCTCTGAGCCATTATTGCTGCTGGTTAGGTGATCGAGCCATATCGAAATACGCTTTACAGGAATGTCGGTCACTTGATAAATCGGTAAATCACCCACAGTCACGGCTTGGGCCCACGCATTTAAACGCCGACCCTTGCATACTGGGCAAGGATACTCGCTCATCGCCTCTTCAATTTTGCCGCGCATCCAGTCCGAGGTGGTTTCGTTATAGCGCCGCTCTAGGTTCGGGATAATGCCTTCCCAACGGGTGCGATAGGTGCGGTTGTCGCCATCGTGGGTGTTATACTGCACCGGAATTTTTTCATCACCACCGCCATACAAAATGATCTGCTGGTGTTCGGCGGGCAGGTCTTGCCAAGGCCGATAGAAGTCAATGCTATAGTGATTACAGACCCCTTGCACAATTTGGCTGGTATAGGAATCTTTGCCTTGGGGCCATGCATCGGCTTGAATTGCGCCTTCTGACAAACTGATGTCGGGATTGGGCACAATTAAACTGGGATCGATTTTCAGCAATACACCCAAGCCCTGACAATTGGGGCACGCGCCATGGGGCGTGTTAAACGAAAACGTACGCGGCTCAATCTCTGAAATGCTGCCATGTCCGTTGGGGCAGGCCAAAAACTCGCTGAAGGGGTGATCTATAACTGTCCCTTCACGATCCGAGACATCACTAATGATCACAAAGCCGTCGCCAAGCTCTAGTGCGGTCTCCACTGAATCGGTTAGGCGTGTGATAAAGCCTTGTGCTTCTTCATCATCAGGCTTCTCATAGTGATGGATCACAATGCGGTCTACCACAATTTCAATGGTGTGGGCCTTATATCGATCAAGGGTTGGTGGGGTATCTACATCTACAATGTCGCCATTGACACGTGCTCGCACGAAACCTGCTTCTTGAACATCTTTGAAGATTTTTTCGTGGCGGCCTTTGCGGTCTTTAATGATGGGAGCCAGCACTTGCACCCGCGTACCGTCTGCCATGGTGGCTACTTTATCTACAATCTGTTGCGCCGATTGGGCCTCTAGGGGTGTGCCACAGTCGGGACAGTGGGGCCGTCCTACTCGCGCATAAAGCAGGCGCAAATAGTCATAAATTTCAGTAACTGTACCAACTGTCGAGCGCGGGTTGCTGCTGCCACCTTTTTGATCAATCGAGACAGCCGGGCTTAGGCCCTCTATTTGATCCACATCGGGCTTTTCCATTTGCCCTAAAAATTGACGGGCGTACGCCGACAGGCTCTCTACATAACGCCGTTGGCCTTCGGCAAAAATAGTGTCAAATGCCAATGAGCTTTTGCCGCTGCCCGATAAACCTGTGATCACCACCAATTGATTGCGTGGAATTTCCACGTCAATATTTTTGAGGTTATGAACACGCGCTCCCCGTACAATAATCTTGTCTTGAGTCATCAAGTGTCTCCGCCCGAACAAATGTGCTAGTCGGGTCTTATTTTACTGGATTTTTGTATTTTGGCGATAGGCCGATTTCGCATGAGGTTAAGTCCCGGTCGCACCGATGGAATGAAGCCATGAAAGGTGCTTTGCAAGGTGCGTGTGGTGATAAACGCTTGTGGATCAATGGTATGAATGGCTTCTATGGCGGCTTTTAGATTGCGACGCTCGGTTACACTTTCAATAATGATCACCTCGCCCGACGCGCCATAGCCCGTGATCTCGGTGGC
>CAZLPC010000568.1:0-2360 GCA_964561305.1 uncultured Anaerolineae bacterium | reverse complement strand
GTTTTCAAGTGCCGAGCCAGTATGCAGCGAACGGTCATTGGTATTAAGTGGCTCAGTAAAGTAAAGCCGATACCAGTCGCTGCCGGTTACGGTCTCAACCGCCGTGCGTTGCTCGGTGTCGGTTTCTTCGTCTAGGTTAAGGACATCAATCCCCAAAAAGAATTGGGCAATGAGCGCCATCAAGACAATGAAAATACCACTCAAGATACCGACGGCGGTGGTGCTATTGGATGAACTTGCTTTCTTTTTCTTAGCCATTTTGAAAAATTCCCTTCTCACAAATGGAATATCTATTCAAAAGTTGTTTTGTCGTCAGAGGGTGGATCGCTTTGGATTTGATCATCTGCCGATGTGGGTGACTGATAGTTGGCCACTGGGTCACCGGGTGGGCCGGGTACTATATGCGCATCTATTGGCGTACCAGATGTATCGGCACGGCTAACATCCCGTAAATCGCCTCCAAATAAATCCCCCAATTTCCCTAGTGCATCGCGGGTGGCCTCAAGTAGATTTGGTTTTTGGTTGGGTTCCACCATTGGCAACAATAACGCAGCATAGCCAGCCACATCCGCGTCTTTGTTGTCCAAAAGCGTTTGGCGTTGTTCGGCAGTGGGTACACTGGTTTGGAGGATGGGCGCATACTCTTCTAGGCGTGCAAACATTTTGTCGGCCCACTCGGTATCATCTACTGCACGCCGCAAAATTAATGAAAACACGATGCGAAGCCATCTTAAGAAAATTCCCGATACTTCCTCATAAGACTCATCCGAGTCAATTAAATCACCTACTCGTTCGGCTTGTTGGGCCGCCCACTCCATTAGAGGCATTGCCTCTTCATCTATAAAATCGTCAATCAGACTGCTGTTACTAATGGTAAAATCAACCAGCATGGCACGGTACGGATTTTCTGACATGATATTGGGAGATCCTCCCCTTATTTTGACGGCGTTCACTATATAGGCTAGCATTTTTGGCCAAAAGATCAAACGCTTGCATTCGTTCATTTGTTCTATAGAATATAATTATGGTCTATATATTTGTCTCTCACGCTACAGCCAATGATAGCCTTGTCACCCAATTAGTGGATGATTTGCGCCAGCACACCACCACCGATTTTTGGGTAGATCATTTAAAGTTGTCGCCACCCGAAAGCAATTGGCGCACTGCCATTCATCATGCTCTGCAAGACAGCCGCGCCGGGTTGGTGGTTGTCTCTAAGGCGGCGGTGCAACGCCCCGAAGTGGTGGCCGAGTGGTCATACTTGCTCAATCTTCAGCGCGAATTATATGTGGTAAAAATTGATGATGTGGCCCCAGCCGAGATTGACTATCGGTTGCATATTGCCCAAATGGTAGATTTGTCGAGTAATTGGGAAGATGGCCTAAAAGCATTGGTATCGGCCTTTGCTGGCGAATCATTTGGGCCCAGTGCACCTATTTCACAATTGCGCCCCATTACAGGGCATATCGAGCGTAAATTACTTAGCATTCCCATTCATGGGCGCGAATATGGCTTGTGGGCACTTCGTACACGCCTAAAAGAAGCGCCGACTATTATTTTGGGCATTGGTGGCATTGGTAAATCGCGGATTGCAGCTGAGATGGCAATTGGCAGCCCCGATGTCGATGGCGCAATTTGGTATAATTGTACCCCAGCCTCGCGCCCCGATGATGTATTGATGGTCTTATGCGAGCATTTTGGGCTGTTGCCCACCACACCCAAGCGCCGCATTCTTGATGAACTTTCGCGCACGCGGCGTATGATTGTATTAGATGATGCCGAGCAAGTGCCGATTGAGCTGCAAGCCGATTTTGTGGCGTTGTTTGATGAGTTTTTTGGCGCGGGGGGCCAAGTATTGGTCGTTAGTCGCAGCGAATGGATAGCCTTCGACATTATCAAAACCTATCGGCCCCAACGCCCCAGCGAAAAATACGCAATCCAGATTGTGCTAGACATGCAAAATGCTTTTGGTATTAGCCATGATCTTGAACCATTGGCTGCTAAAATTGCTACCGCAGCGCGGTGTCATCCGGGCCTGATGGAATGGGCTGTAAAGCAGATGAAGCGCTTCCCGCCCGAAAAAGTAATAAATGATTTACGGCGGCTGAGAAGTAGAAATTTAGTGGCCGCGCTTGACGAAATGGTATTGAAAACTATGCGACGGATGGTGCGCGAAGAAGGCTCTGCAATTGAATATGGCTTGCGCCAATTGGTGATTATGCAAAATGGCTTCACGTATGAGGCTTATTGCGCCTTGATTGATGCTGATGATGACACCCGCGACCGTATTTTAGAGGCTTTGGTGGCGTGGCAATTTGTGCGGGTTGTGGTGGCCTATGGCCAAACACGCTATTGGGTTG
>CAZLPC010000567.1:0-2363 GCA_964561305.1 uncultured Anaerolineae bacterium | reverse complement strand
TAGTTTTTAAGTGCGTTCTCTTGCTCGATCAGGCCGCGGCTAGGATAGCCCGCTAGAATATGCAGCGTCCCTAGCGTGCTGCGGATTATGCCCTCGGTTTGATAGGCCGCTTGTGTGTTGGCTTGGCGGATGAGTTGTTTCAGATGCAGGCTGTCTTTGCGATAGTCAAATTGCCCCACCATCATCCGTTTGTTCATGGCTTCCACAATCGAATTGATCATGGCATGAACAGTGTGCTGACCATTCATATGGCTCCACTTTCCCTAAAAATTAGTGTTCCCCCCCATTGGGGCGTTTTAACAAAATGTACTAGCTCACGCCACCACACAACATCCCGCTAGTCGTCTTCGGATGACTCGTCTTCAAGTGGCTCGTTGTCCAGTTGTTCGCGCATCCAACCCACCAATTGCAACAGATCGGGTGTGGTGGATGTGGTTAGCAAGGCTTCGGCTTGCTCTAGCAGCCCGTAGGCCGTTGCAACGCCCCCCAAGCGGCTAAAATGGCGTGCTTCTTGGATAAGCAAGATGGCTTGCAGTGGCAACGGCTTAATGGCGTTTAGGGCTTGTTGGGCGGCTTCAAAAAATTCATCGGCCAGATAGGGTTGGTCGGGATCGTGCAGGGCCAAGCGGGCCCCCAAACTATAGGCCGCGAAGCGTTGGGCCTCGTTGGCGCTACGGTCGGCGGCCTCGCGGGCAAGGCGGCTAATTGACCACGCCATCGCATATTGGGCGCGATACAAATAAATTTCTGCTACACCCCGCCAAGCATGGGTGGTGGCAAAAGCATGGTCTTGCGATTGGCGCTCGTGGACTTTAAATACTTGGTCGAAGTCATCGGCGGCAGCATCATAGGCTTGTTCGTCTAGCCACACTTGGCCGCGGGTGGCAAACAACAACGACATCGCGCCAGTGTGGTTGCTAACAGCGTGGGTTTGGTTAATATGCTCGCCTTCGGCCAACAAGGCAAAGGCGGCGTGGCTATCGCCCATTACCCGATAAATATCGGCACAATTGGCCAGCGCCACGATCACATTGGAGTAGCTTTTGGCTTCACGGTAGCATTGTTCGGCAGTGTGCAAGCTGTTGATAGCGGCTTGGGGTTGGCCGCTATACCAGTTATAGAGGCTCTGCACCAAATAGCCATGCCCTTGCAACGCAAAATCGTTTATTTCGGTGGCAGTGGCAATGTGGCGTTGAATAGCGGCTGGCTCGGTATCGGCATCAAACGTACCTAGTTCGATACGGCTATGGCTTTGTTTCAACATGCGCCCTACCATTTGGGCCACCGACGACTGTGGATCATCCATGCGAAATACTCCCTCTTAAAAAGTTAGAATTATGTTTGTTTTGATTGTACCCAAAAACACGCTCACAAAGCATGTGAATTGGATTGTGAAAAACGCACAAAATCACTTTGATCGAGGGATGCAGGGAAACAGGGAAACAGGCGAAAAAAAACGATTGTCCTTCGCCAAATTTCTGGGGAGTTTTGAGGAGGCAAGGACAACCGTTGATGTAGACTGATTACGGATGAGTTGCATCTAATAAAAACAAATCACCCGTTAAATGATGTACCTAAAAACCGCTATAGTTCTGAGTACACTTCTTCCTACCAATTAAAATTATAAGATGGATTGAAGTAATTTGCAAGCCAATTTACAATATTCATAAAACCTCTCGTTTGCGACTAGCAAGTTCAGGTGTGCCTATTGAAGCCTTTTTTAGCAATTTAGAAGAATGCGTAGCCAATTAGACAAATAGCTTCTAAGTAGTATTGTGAAAGCACAAACGCAGTAAATTTACTATTTTCATATTTTATAAGGTGTTTATTGAAAGGCCCGCTTGCCTTGCGTTGCCCTCTATACAAAGCGTCATTTATTGGCATGGTTGCAATTGCGGTGGGTTGTTTGTATGATTACCAGTTATAAACTATAGACATCATAACCAAACCAACAACCGATACCCACATGACCCGCCTAATCGTCTTATCACCCACCACACCCGACCCCGATGATTTGTCCCCTGCCGCCGACGGCCTGCGGCGCGGCGAGTTGGTGGCGTTTCCGACCGAAACGGTTTATGGGCTGGGGGCCGATGCGCTCAATCCCGCCGCCATCGCCAAAATTTTCGCCGCCAAAGGCCGCCCCGCCACCGATCCATTGATTGTACATCTTGCCGACAGCCGCCAAGTGGGGACTATCGCCCGCCTAGACGACCCCATGCTGGCCGAGCAGGTACAGCGGCTTGCCCAACGATTTTGGCCCGGCCCTCTTACGTTGGTGCTGCCAAAGCAAGCCCACATTCTGCCCAGTGTGACGGCTGGGCTTAACAGCGTAGGGATACGCATCCCCGCCCATCCGGTGG
>CAZLPC010000566.1:0-2363 GCA_964561305.1 uncultured Anaerolineae bacterium | reverse complement strand
CTTATGTCGAAACGACAATTATCCTGCCCGTGGCACAAGCACCAGAACCCACCTATCAGCCCAGCCTTACCCCAACTATGGGTATTCGCATCACATCACCAACACCAACTAGCCGCCAAGCCATCGCCACAAGCACACCCCGCCCCAGCCAAACACCAACAAACACCCTTATACCAACCTCTACAAACATTCCTCTCAGCCTTGCGACAGCCACACCCAGCCCTGAAGTGACCTCGGCTAGCGTTGCCAATGAAGAAACAATCACTTTCACCGCCCAACAATGGGACTGCCAATTTTTAATTGACAATAGCACAGTAGGCTATCAGATCATTTTTGAGCCGTCAGGCGATACAACTTTATCAGCAACCGGATTATTGCCACAATATAACAACACTGTCGTGCTATTATTAGGCGAGCAATACAGATCCGCAGAAGCACTGAGTGCCGATTGGGTGCGAATTCCAAGCTATCTTGAAGGCGAGCAATGGATAACATTACAAGAGCAAGAAGTTCTTTATAGCGATGATACAGATGCCTATATTGCCAATGGGGTTTTTCGATTTGTCATTCAACCAGACGGTATTTCTGGTGGCATTTTCGAGGGCCCACGTCTCATCGGAATCGTGCAACAATGTTTAATTCAAAATTAGGTTGATGAAATTTAAATAAAGTGGGATAATCAGATACCGTAATTCAAAACACGCATTTGCTGAAGAAAACTTAGCATACTGCTCGTGTTGAATAGAAAAAATTGGGCACTATGCTATCTTAGGAGGATTAAAATGACAAAAGTTATTTACGATCATGTTTACAAAAGATGGGGAGATGTCACAGCAGTCAGTGATCTCAGCATCGAAGTTGAAGATAACGAGTTTTTGGTCTTCGTTGGGCCTTCCGGCTGCGGCAAATCTACTAGCCTACGGATGTTAGCAGGCTTGGAAGAAATCTCTGATGGTCGCATCATCATCGGGGATCGAGTGGTGAACAACGTGGCCCCCAAAGACCGCGACATCGCCATGGTGTTTCAAAGTTATGCGCTCTACCCGCACATGACTGTTTATGACAACATGGCTTTTGCACTACGCCTGCGCAAAACTCCCAAGCAAGTGATTGATCAAAAAGTACGCGAAGCCGCTAAAAGTCTAGGCATTGAGCAATTACTCGACCGTCGTCCGCGCCAACTATCAGGTGGACAACGCCAACGTGTAGCCGTCGGTCGTGCTATTGTGCGCGATCCTGCTGTCTTTTTAATGGACGAACCCTTATCAAATCTTGACGCAAAACTCCGCGTCGAGGCGCGTACTTTTATCAGTAAACTTCATCAACGCCTGCAAACCACCTTTATCTACGTTACCCACGATCAAGTAGAAGCCATGACCATGGGAACACGGATTGCTGTCTTAAATGCAGGTATGCTTCAACAAATTGATACCCCCACCAATTTATATTTGCATCCAACTAATCAATTTGTCGCTGGTTTTATTGGCAGCCCTTCAATGAACTTCTTTGATGCAACTCTGGTTGAAGATGAGGCGAGGATTCTGGTTGATATTGGCGTGGACAAATTAATTGTTCCAGATAATCGTTTGGATCGCTATCGTCCACACGTCGGCAAGAAGGTTACTTTTGGGCTACGCCCAGAAAACATCCATAACTATGCCTATCAACCAGCCGACACCATTGGTGCCCCCCTCGAAGCCGAGGTAGACATTATCGAACTAATGGGACATGAAAAAGTCATCTACCTAAAACGTGATAATATTGAATTTTTGTCGCGTGTTGACCCTCGTTCAGATGTTCATGTCGGCTTGCCCACACAAGCTGTATTCGACATGTCAAACATGCACTTATTTGATGCTAAAACGGGCGAAGCACTCTAAAAATAAATTTTGTCCATCCACAACCGCCTATATACCTTGTAATAGGCGGTTTTTTATTGGTATTGGTTAATGTTTTTTGAGGATGATGGGATGCAACACACAAACGATACCCACGCAATGGTACACGATCTGCAACAAGCCATTGGCGCTGAAAATGTCGCATTTGATGAAATGAGCCGTGCCTTATATAGCACCGATGCCAGCAATTATCAAATTACCCCCATTGGCGTAACCTTTCCGCGCCATGCTGATGATGTATCTGCCATTCATGAATATGCGGCAAAACATCGCATTCCAGTTTTGCCGCGTGGGGGTGGT
This sequence comes from uncultured Anaerolineae bacterium, assembly GCA_964561305.1. GTDB lineage: Bacteria > Chloroflexota > Anaerolineae > Aggregatilineales > J027 > J027. The sequence goes on along the minus strand of CAZLPC010000566.1, from coordinate 165 downwards.
ACAAGTTTGGCCGGCCAAACGGTGGGCCATGCAATTGTGATAGATTTTACACGCCATCTGCGCCGCATCACCGCCATTAATGCCGAAACAAAAACAGTACAAGTTCAACCTGGCCTTGTATTAGACCAATTAAATATGCAGCTTCAACCACTGGGATTAATGTTT
>CAZLPC010000565.1:0-2368 GCA_964561305.1 uncultured Anaerolineae bacterium | reverse complement strand
TAAAACCGCCACTTTTGCCGCGCCCTGCCGAGCGGTTGGGCAGCCGCACTTTCCGCACGTCATAGCCCACCCCGGGCACTTTGTCGCCGGGCCGCTCGCCACGCTCCAACTCTAAGAGCAACTCATCAACTGCTGTAAAAACACTTGGGTATCGGCGGCTCAAATCGGCCATACTTTTTAAGAAACGCCGCGCATTATTGACTATCGTTTGCATCTAACCCCAACTCCCGACGTAAAGCCTCTAACGATTCGCGTGCAGGATAGACGCGCCCAGCCTTCATATCGGCAAGGGCTTCGCGCAGATCGGCAGCAACCAGATCGTTGGGGCGGTTTTCGATATAATAGCCTTCAATGGCGCGGATTAGGGCTTCGGTGCGCGTTATGTTCAATTGGCGCGACACGTCGTCTAGTTCTTCTAGTAGATAATCGGGCAGGGCAAATTCGACAGTGATGGTACGCATGGCGGCCTCCTTTTGGGCAGATAGTGTGCGCTTTTTCAATTATACGCCACTTTATGCCCCCTGTGCCGTTCATGATGAAATGCCCGCTACATAGATTGGGCATTTTGCATTGGCACAAAAACAAAGTACGATGTACACTGGCTAAATTCATTGACCTTATCACATTATTTTTTTTAATGTACCATCTAACATCTTAATCAAGCAACGGTGGACGTAACACAATGGCGACAACTCCCGATCTCAGCGGGCGCATCTTAGGGCAATACGAAATACGGCAGCGCATTGGCGTGGGTGGCATGGCGGCGGTCTATCGCGCCTATCAAGCCAAGCTAAAGCGCGAGGTGGCCTTGAAGATTTTGCCCGATGCCCTCTCTGAAAATCCTGAATATGAAGAACGTTTCGAGCGCGAAGCGGCCACCGCCGCCGCCCTCGAGCATCCGCACATTGTCCCTATTTTTGACTATGGGACGGATCATGGCATTAGCTATGTAGCCATGCGCCTGCTGACGGGTGGCTCTTTGGGCGACCGCATGGCCAACCGCGAAAAACAAGGCGCAGACCTGCCCTCGCTCTCAGAGGTATCGCGCTTGCTGAAACAAGTGGGCGGGGCGCTAGACTATGCGCATGGGCGCGGCGTGATTCACCGTGACATTAAGCCCAGCAACATTATGTTTGACGAACAAAGCAACCCCTTTGTCGTAGACTTTGGTATTGCCAAGGTGTTGCACGCAACCAGCGGCGTAACGGCGGCGGGCCAAGCGATGGGGAAACCCGCGTTTATGGCCCCAGAACAATGGCGGGCCGACGTGCCCAGCGGCGCAACCGACCAATATGCTTTGGGCGTAATGGTTTACTCCATGCTTACCGGGCGCATCCCCTTCGAGGCCCCAACCCCATTTGGCCTGATGCACCTGCACATGAACGAGTTCCCGACCGCGCCCAACCTGCTGCGCCCAGAAATACCAGCCACCATTAACGAGGTGGTGCAACGCGCCATGGCCAAACGCCCCGAAGAACGCTATCCTAGCATTGCAGCCTTCGCCAAAGACTTTGAAGCCTCGATGGGCGACCTAGACCCCAACACCACCAACTTTTTCACCTATAGCATTCATAAGCGCGTGTTTGGGGCCGATCATCTGCCGTCGGTGCGTCCATCGGGTTCCCAAGTGGGCGTTGCGCCCTCGCCTGCTGGTGGCATCTCACAGCCGCCCACCGGCCCCACCTATGGCGAAGTGATCGCCCGCACCCCCAGCGGCCCCACCATTCTGCCACAATCGGGCAGCTATGCGGCCCAACGCGACCGCTCATTGTTGGCCAGCCCGGTGGTCTTGGGGATATTGTTCGTGCTGTTGGTGGCGCTGGGTGGCGGCTTGGTTTTCTTGCTAACACAAGGTGGTGACGACGACACCAGCAATCAACTGGCCGCTGACGACCGCACTGGCACCGCCGCTATGGGCCAACTAACTGTCAACGCGATCACAGCCGTGGCCGCCGACCAAGAAACGCAAGTAGCGGTATCGTTGTTCACACCCACCGAGGCCCAGCCCGTCGAATTGGTATTTTATAACAACACCAACTGCCCCCGCATTCAAATCACCATCAGCGAAGCCGACAGCGGCGCGGTGGTGTGGCAGGTGTCGGCCAGCCCCGACGAGCGCCCTATTACGCGCATAGACCCCACCACCGCCTTCACGGTGAGCCTTGCCGCGCAAAATGCCGACAATCCTGCCTCGCTGTGCAACATCGCCGAAACATTCCCATTAACGATCAATAACAGCGGCCCCACCGAAGTGCGCGCCCGCGACTTTTTGCCCCTTGCCGAGCTGGTGTTTTATAATAATTCAGAGTGTCCGCTCATCCAAATTACTATCAGCGAGGCCGGCAGCGGCGCGGTGGTGTGCTGGGGC
>CAZLPC010000564.1:1618-2368 GCA_964561305.1 uncultured Anaerolineae bacterium | reverse complement strand
ATCCCCAACACCGCCCCCTTACTGCCATTATCCAACAACTCATGCAAAAAAACCCGGCCAGCCGCTATCCCGATAGCCAAGCGGCCATCCGTGATTTAGCGGCCCTACTAGAAAAGCCCGTTGTGCTAGAGACCGACGATGTGCGCGACAGCTTTTTGCAAGGCGCGGCCTTTGTGGGGCGCAAAACCGAGCTGGCGAGCTTGCGGGCGGCCTTGTTAGAAACCGAAAAAGGGCGCGGCAGTGCGTGGCTGGTGGGGGGTGAAAGCGGTGTCGGCAAAAGCCGCTTGCTCAACGAGTTGCGCGTGCAGGCCTTGGTGTTGGGGGTGGCGGTGTTGCGTGGGCAAGGTGTGTCGGATGGCGGCTTGCCCTATCAATTTTGGCGCGATCCGCTACGCGAGGCCTTACTACTGGTAGACGTGTCGGATGGCGAAGCGGCTGTTTTGGCGACGCTGATTCCTGATATTGCGGCCCTGTTGCGCCGGCCCATCTCCCAACGCGACGGCGCAATCCCCCAACAAGATTTATTAGACGCGATTGTGGCGGTGTTTCGGCGCTTAAAACAGCCCGTCCTCTTAATTTTAGAAGACCTGCACTGGGCCACCGAAAGTTTGGCGGTGTTAGAGCGCCTAGAAGGTACGCTGGAGGATGTGCCCTTGCTGATTGCGGGCACATATCGCACCGAAGAGCGACCCCACTTGCCCGACACGCTGCCACAGCATCGGGTGTTGCAACTGCACCGCCTAGAGCGCC
>CAZLPC010000564.1:659-1608 GCA_964561305.1 uncultured Anaerolineae bacterium | reverse complement strand
GGCGCTCAGTCAGTCTATGTTGGGCGATACAGGCGCAGTCCAGCGCGTTATTGACTTTTTAGAGCAACAAACCGCCGGCAACTGCTTTTTTATGGTCGAGGTGTTGCGGGCGCTGGCCGAAGAAGCGGGCTATTTAGAGCGCATCCCGACTATGCTGATCCCATCCGATTTAGAAGTGGGCGGCGTGCAAGCCATTTTGAAACGGCGCTTAGAGCGCGTGCCGACATGGGCCCAGCCCTTGCTGGTGTTGGCGGCGGTGGTGGGCCGCGTGATAGACATGGCGCTGTTGCAACACTTAAAAGGCCAATTGTATAGCAGCGTAGATTTGGATCGGTGGTTGTTGGTGGTAGGCGAGGCGCTGGTGATTGAAGTGCGCGATAATCGGTGGCAGTTTAGCCACGACAAACTGCGCGAGGCCATCTTGGCCGCCGAGGCCGGCCCCCGCCTGCGCGACTTGCATACCGAAGTCGCCGAGGCCATCGAGGCCGTTTATCCCAACGACCCCAGCCGCGCTGCCATTTTGTATCAGCACTGGGCTGCCGCCAACGACAAGCCCAAAATGCGTCACTATGGGCTGTTGGCCGGCGAACAAGCCACCAACCGCGCCCAATTTGACGAAGCCCTGCGCTATTATAGCGCTGTGCTGCAATTTGAACCCACCACCGCCCAACGCGCCGCCGCCCTTACCCAAATGGCGCGGGTGCATCTGCAACAAGGCAACATGAACGATGCAGTCGCCTTGCTAAGTGAAGCCATTTCACTTGCCAAAACCAATAACTATGCTCAGATTCAGGCCGAGGCCTTGCAAGTATTGGCAGAGACCAGCCGCCGACAAGGTGACTTAGATCAGGCGTTGGCACTGGCCACAGAAAGCGCCGCTATGATGGACAGCCTACAGGATTGGGGCGCTAAGGCCAAAGCCTTGACAACATTGGGCGATATTAGCCGC
>CAZLPC010000564.1:0-649 GCA_964561305.1 uncultured Anaerolineae bacterium | reverse complement strand
TGGCGCGGCCATTGGCTATTTTAATGCAGCGCTGGCGCTGGTTAAATCTATCAATGATCGCGTTCGTGAGGCAATTATCTTACATGCGTTGGCGGTTTTACACTACTACCAAAACAACATTGCGCGGGCCGAAGAAACCGCCCAAGCCGCCCTACTGATTGTACAAGCGCTTGGCTTGCGCCGCGAAGAATATCGAGTATTAAACTCCCTAGCAGGATTTGCATGGGTACGGGGCGATCTGAGCCAAGCCACCGAGGTTTATGAGCAGGCCCTAGTTATTGTTGAAGCCACGGGAGACAAGATGAAGGTCTTGGTAGAGCAAAACCTCGCATCACTTTATTCTGACTTGGGCAATTTTGAGCGAGCGATTGCATTTTATGAACGGGCTTTATTGGGCTATCAGCAAACCCATGATCAGTCTGCCTTGGTCGGATGCCTTATCAATCTAAGCGAGACCTATGCAGATAACAACTTTGATGAGTTGGCACTAAAATTTGCCCATCAAGCCCTAGAGCAATCGCAGGTGTTGTCGTCGCCATCGTTGACCTGTACAGCCCAACTGACGCTAGGAGTCTTGTTTTTACAACAAGGCAAGGCTAGCGCAGCACTGCCCCATTTGTACATTGCCGTTGAACAAGACGCGGAGGAT
>CAZLPC010000563.1:0-2374 GCA_964561305.1 uncultured Anaerolineae bacterium | reverse complement strand
ATATTGAACGCTGGCGTATTATCTTAGCCGGACAACTCGATCCCAATTGGCTAAAAGATACACTAAAAACCAACCTTAGCAATATTTTCACCTATTGGCGTTTTGAAAGCGAAACATTTGAAATACAGGCCGATCTAGCACCGATTGCAGAGGTTTTGGCCGGCGACAACGGCGCGGCCCTGACTGCTGCTGTAATCAATGAAACACGTAGTTTAGACGCTTGTACTTCTGATGAACTAGACACATTAGCCCTGACTTTAGCAGGCCGCTCTAATATGGTTAATGTTCCGCGTTGTAACCCCGGCGAAGAAAACCTAGCAATTCTTGAAGAACGCCTTGAGCTAGCGCGGCTACATTTGGTGTCAGACTTAGGGGATTTGCCCAACTATCAGTTTAACTTGCGTGACGAAGTGACCGAAACCCCCGAAGAAGTTGAAGAATTTGACCGTGGCATTTTTGATGTGCGTCGTCTGCTGTTTTTGATTGATCGCACGGTGGTGGTGTTGCTGTTGTTGCCTGTTATGTTGATGTCGCTGATTGTTGTGGTTACTGTGCGCTCCGCAAAGGGCTTTTTCTTATGGACGAGCTTGGCCCTTATTGAAACCAGTGTACTCACCCTATTTCCACTGATGCCCTATATCTATAACTTAATCATCAATCCCCAACGTCCGGCGCTATCGGGCAGTTCTAATACTGATTTTGTGTTGGGGTTTGAGACAGCGGGTCTGTTCTTTAGTAGCTTTGCACCGACGATTTTAGTAGCAGTGGCCGTGATGGCGTTTGTCGGAATTGCCTTTTTGGTGCTGGCAGCTTTGCTTAAAGCACCCCAACACCGCGCTCAACAGCCAGTATATTATGTGATGCCTTCTGGCACGATGGCAATGTCTGGCGTTGCATCTACCCCAGCCATGACTCAGATGGGGCCGCAAAACTTTCAACCCCAGATGGCCCCACCGCATTTTCAGCCACCGATAGGGCCGCCGTCGGCTGGTTCACAATCTGACCCCAGCCAGCGCACACCATCTAAACCTTCTAAATCTTCTAAGCAGAACAAGTGCGAGACTTCACCTGTACCCACACCCGCGCCCATTGTGCCTAGTGCGCCTGAGCCAACACCACCCGCGCCACCCATTTCTTCTGCTGCCGACCGCTACCGCGAGGTATTGAGCGATCCCAACTTGCCCGAAGATCGCACCTTCATCCCCACCGATAATTCTTCCGACACTCCCGAATAAACCAATATGAGAGAGAGGTTTGGGGCATTGAAACGCCTGAAATCTCTCTTGCCCACCGTCTTGTTTACGGCTATATTACTAGCGGTAAATGCCCTCGTAGCTCAGTGGCCAGAGCAGTGGTTTCCTAAACCGCGAGTCACAGGTTCGAATCCTGTCGGGGGCATAGGTTTTATCAACATGGCTGCTGTTACCTCAATAAACCGCTAGTTTCAGAATCTGCCTACTTCATTCACGTCACTAATGTTGCCCCAAACTTTTCTGAGAAATCAAATAACAGAACATAAATTCTATTTTTCGATTATAATTAAAATAGATTTGTCCATTTTAATTGTATCAGGAGATCCATTTTGTCTAATTCTTTAAATCAAGGCTATCTCGCACTTCCACCCACCGAAAACCCTGCGCCTGCCGTGATGGTGCTTCATGCGTGGTGGGGATTAAATGATTTTTTCAAGCAGTTTTGTGATCGGCTAGCGGCATTGGGGTATGTGGTGTTTGCGCCGGATTTATATGACGGCACAGTGGTAGACACCATCGAAGCCGCCAACGCGATGCTTGAAGGCCTTGATCATGCTAAGGCGAATGCGCTTGTACGCCAATCGCTGGCCGCATTGCGCCAACATCCGCGCACCAATGGTGAGCCTGTTGGCCTAATTGGGTTTTCGCTAGGTGGCTTTAAGGCGCTCTATTTGCTGAAGGATATACCAGAGCAGATCAAGGCGCTGGTCGTTTTTTATAGCACAGTAGGTGGCATGACCACTTTTCCGGACGCTGACACGGCGGTATTGCTTCATTTCGCCGAAACCGACGATTTTGAGCCACAGCCTTTGCCGCAAGAACTAGAAGAATCGCTCGAAGCCGCTAATATTGACACCACCGTTTACACCTATCCCAACACCGGCCATTGGTTTTTTGAGGCGGATCGTCCCGACGCTTACAACGCTGATGCCGCCGACCTCGCATGGCAACGCACCACTGAGTTTCTTAAAACGCACTTATAGTGTTGCGGTTAGATGTCTTTGTCTGAAATGCTTTTGTTGTTGATGGCACAACCAAACGCATAAAAAGTATCTTTAAAAATCCTTGCAACTCCTGTTTAGGGTTCGCGTATAGATTGTCAACAAGCAAGCAATAACGAC
>CAZLPC010000562.1:0-2375 GCA_964561305.1 uncultured Anaerolineae bacterium | reverse complement strand
TCCGCTAATACCGACACCACGCTCACCATTTGGCGCATTAGTGATCCAGATTATGTTTTCGACTGGATCGCCAACAACCGCTATGTACGCGAGCTAACGTGCTATGAGCGCGAGCAAAACCGCATTCGGCCCTTGTGCAAATAATCTCGAACCTACAATGATCAACACGGGCCACGCTACCTATTGCATGGCCCGTGTTTTCTGGCTGGAGGTATAGCGAAGCAGGTTAGTTCGTCCACTCGGCGGGTTCGCTGGGCAGTTGGCCACGGGTGATGTCTACATCGCTGGCCCGCACAAACACATAGCTATTGCCACCGATGAAAATTTGCAGCCACAACTCGCCATTAAAGGTATAGGCGCGGTTGAGCAGGTGGGTGTCGAAGCCGTTGCCATCCCAATCTTGGGGCAAAAATAGCTCGCTGCCACCAGTGGGGCGCACTGGGTTGCCGCCGGGTGTTTCATAGGCGATCACGGGGCGGCTGGTGCTAATGGTCACTTCGCCGTTGTTGGGCGGCCCCGCCGGCCCCACCACACTGCTGCCACCACCAAAGCTGCCATTAATCGCCCCCGCTATAACATTTGGCGCATAAACGGTGGTGAAATTATCACGGGGTGGGTTGGTGCCACTGCCTTCTAAATAAAATGCGAGAGGAATGCTGCTATAATAGACAACCCCAGACCCATAAGGATAACTAAAGGCCACACAATGGTCGGGGAAGCCATCGCGGATGAGATAACAGGTGCTGCCGGGCGGAAGCGTGGCGATGGTGGCAAAACCATGTGAAGAAGAATTGCCGCCATCCAACGAGGTGTCGTCGAGGATGCCTGCGGGGCCATTGCTAACGATTGATGCTATATTAATGTCAATAATATCATGATTAGTAAAGGTGCGCGTGAAGGTGATGCCACCTGCACCCGGTATATCGCTTGCCGCGCTGGTTACATAAAAATCATGAACTACAAGTGTCATGCCAGCTTGAATAGCCGCGTCAATAGCAGCCACATTAGCAACCCACTCTGCCCCAAATTCATCATTGCTGCGGTTATCGGCTAGCAACACATTGATGCCGCCAAGCTCGGCCGCAGAGACATTGGTAAGAAGAACGGGCGTACCACCTGCCGCAACAATGGGTGGTACTTGGAAGGCTTGGCCTTCTTGGTTGGTAAGTTCATAATAACCGACAATAGGGCCAGCAGCCGTGCTGGGTGCGGTCGCGGGGGCCAAAACAAATACAGAAACACTGATAAGAACAGCCAACAGGAGAAAATATGTTACTTTTGCCATATCAAAAACTCCTTATGTGGTTTAGACCTTATTAATAGTTAGGGTAGATCGATTGATTTGAGCATAGATATAGAGATATATCCTTTCTACATAATATCATAAAACCGATTAAACATGTCAAAGAGAGGATGATCACAATATTAAAATTGGCAAATGTTTGTATGCCAATTTAATATTACAATCGCGATTTGGTGCTCGGTTTAGTGTTGGGGTGGGTTTTGTTTATAGGTGGAAAAGCCGATGGCGCGATAAATGGGGCAGAAGTTGATGAGCGATGTGGCAAACAAAATGCCGCCCACCACCGCCAACACCACGCCGACAATGCTGCTGCTGGCAATAAACAACACAATACCCAATAGGGCTGCGCCGCCGCCGCCAAACATCCGGACGCGCTTATCTAGATCATTCATATTTCGGGTCATTAGGGGTCAATCCTCGTCTAAAAAAACATGTTTTTGTGGATGATTTAACAATAGCACCACAGGCTTAACAGCAGAAGTGACTTTCGGCTTAGATTTTTCCACAAGCTGTCACTTATACCTCTTGGCGGACGGATGTTTTTGGCGGGCTAGGCCAGCAACCACTGGAATGCCAGCATGGCGATGATGGAGGCGGCAGTGATAGGGAATACCTCGCGGCGGGGGGCTTCTTGCAGCGCATCGGGCATTAGCTCGCTATAGACCATATAAAACATTGCGCCCGCCGCCAGCCCCAAACCAATCGGCAAAAACGGGGCAAAAGCCAACACAAATAAAAACGCGGGCACTGCCATCAACGGCTGGGGTAAGCTCGAAAAAATACTATAGCCTGCGGCCCGCCACACCGACGCACCGCGTGGAATGACGATTAGGCTAATGGCCAGCCCTTCGGGGATGTTGTGAATGGCAATGGCGGCAGTGATCAGGCCGCCAAGCGCTTGGCCGTCGCCCCAACTGACCCCCACGCCCACGCCCTCGGCAAATGAATGGACGGTCATAATCAGCAAAATGGTGATGACGGTGCGGGCATCTGCGCCGTGTAGCTTGCCAATATGCAAATCTTGTTGTCCGGCTAGTAAGCGCCGCGTAATGATGATTAAGAGCAAGCCTAA
>CAZLPC010000561.1:0-2375 GCA_964561305.1 uncultured Anaerolineae bacterium | reverse complement strand
TGCTGGCCAGTCTCACCCCGAACCGGGCCCCCACGACAACTTCAGCCTAGATTAAAAAGTGCGCTTTGTGGGGGATAGGGTGGCGATGGTGGCTGCCGAGACAGAGGCGATAGCTATTCAAGCATTGTCGTTGATTGAGGTAGAGTATGAGCTATTGCCCGCAGTGTTTGATCCCCGCGAGAGCATGAAGCCCGGCGCACCAATTTTGCACGACGAACCCGAAAGTTGGCACATTGAAGACCGCGACCGCAACTTGGCGGCGGTGGTAGATTGGGAAGTGGGCAATGTGGCCGAAGGCTTTGCCCAAGCGGATCATATTTTCGAGCGCACCTATTACAGCCACAAAGTGCAACAAACCCCTATCGAGCCGCATATTGTCCTCACCTATTGGGACGAGGACGACCGCCTCATCATCCGCACCAGCACCCAAGTGCCGTTTCATGTGCGCCGCATTCTTGCGCCTGTGTTGGGCTTGGAAGAAAAGCGCATCCGCGTGATTAAGCCGCGTATTGGGGGTGGCTTTGGGGTGAAGCAAGAGGTCTTGATTGAAGATGTCGCGGCCCATCTGACCATTGTCACGGGGCGGCCTGTGCGCTTTGAATACACCCGCGCCGAAGAATTTATGAGCAGCCGCAGCCGTCATCCTATGTATATGACCATGCGGACGGGTGTCACCAACGATGGGCGCATGGTGGCTAATGAAATGTACTGCTTGTCCGACACCGGGGCCAGTGGCACACACGGCATGACTGTAGCGGGTAATACGGGCCATAAGGGCATGGCGCTGTATAACGCGCCCAATATCAAATTTCATGCCGATATTGTCTATACCAATACCCCGCCCAGTGGAGCCTATCGGGGCTATGGTGTGCCACAGGGTTTTTGGGCGGTGGAGCAGCATATTGAATATATCTGCCGCGAAATGGGCTTTGATCCGCTTGCGTTTCGGCTGAAAAATGCGGTTAAAGTGGGTGATTTGCATCCCGTTAGTAAGGCATGGAACGAAGGGCGCGATGCCCAGCCCGAATATATCCGCACTTGTGGCTTGCCCGATTGTGTGGCACAAGGCGCGGCGGCCATCCGTTGGAACGAACGTTATGGCAACGCCGCTTGGCATCGGGTCGAGGGCAAACCCCATCTGCGGCGCGGTATTGGGGTGGCATGTGTGATGCAAGGCACTGCTATTCCGCGTTTAGACATGGGTGCAGCCAGCATCAAGATGAATGACGACGGCTCGTTTAACTTGTTGGTCGGCGCGACGGACTTGGGCACAGGATCGGATACTGTTCTGACACAAATTGCCGCCGAAGTCTTGGGCTGCGACATCACCGACTTTATCACCTATTCTTCAGACACCGATTTCACACCCTTTGACAAAGGCGCGTATGCCTCGTCTACTACCTACATCAGTGGGCGGGCCGCCCAAATTGCGGCCCAACAAGCGGCTGATCAGATGCGATTGGTGGCGGCGCGGATGTTTAATAGCGAAGAAGCCCGCAATGGTGAGCCCGAAGTCTATGCTGATGAGATTGTTTTGCGTGATAAAATGGCTCATGCCCCAGATGGCCGCACCATCACCCATCGCGACATTGCCTTAAACAGCCTGCATCACGAAAACCAACATCAAATTATGGGCATTGGCAGTTATGTCAGCCCCGAAAGCCCGCCACCCTTTGCGGCCCAATTTGCCACTATTACGCTAGACATTGAAACAGGTCAGTTTACGGTAGATGAGTTGGTGATGGCTGTAGACAGTGGCGTAATCATCAACCCCATCACGGCCAGCGGCCAAATTGAAGGCGGCATGGTGCAGGCGTTGGGCTATGGACATTGTGAAGAAATGGCCTTTGATGAGCATGGGCGCTTGCTGAACACCCAATTTGACGGCTACAAAATCTATCGGGCCGATGAAATGCCCGATATGGGCGTGATCTTCATTGAAACCTATGAGGAAAGCGGCCCCTTTGGCGCGAAAGCAGTTGCTGAAATCCCGATGGATGGCGTAGGGCCGGCCTTGGCCAATGCCGTTTACGATGCTTGTGGGGTATGGATCACCGATGGGCCGCTGTTGCCAGAAAAGATTTGGCGGGCGCTGCAAGCCAAAACGGATGTGTCATGATCGAGCATTTGTCTGTTTTTGAGGCCTTGCTGACGGTTCAACGCGAGGGCCGCTCTGCGGCGCTTGCGACGGTTATCCGCACACAAGGCTCTGTACCACGTCATGCGGGCAGCAAAATGCTCATCTATCCCGATGGTAGTATTGTGGGGACAGTGGGTGGCGGCGCAATGGAGGCCCAAGTTGTGCAAGAAGCCCTAACGATTATGCACACCAACCAAGCAGCCACCTTCAGCTATACCCTCAGCGATCTCAAAGG
>CAZLPC010000560.1:1984-2376 GCA_964561305.1 uncultured Anaerolineae bacterium | reverse complement strand
AATATTCCTGAACGAATAAAGGAGTTTGTTCAACAGCAAAATCGCCAGTTCGTTGTTATTGGTCAACAGTAGTTCATCAGAGCTGCGGCTAAGGATGCGGCTACGGATTTCGTTACCAGCGCGCACTTCGCGGTCTAGGCTCTCTGAGAGGTCATTTTGGGCCACAATGGCAACATAAGCTGCCGCCACCGCCGCCGCTGCCAGCAGCAACGTGATCACCAGCGCCAGCGACACCGCCCGCACACGCCCGCGTTGGGCCGCGTTTTCGGCTTGTTGGCTGGTCAAAATATACTCGCTGTGCAACGGCAGTGGTTTTGGGTCTTTGCTATAGCCACTGGTCAACCATTCTTCGGCATCGTGCAGGCTTTCGCCCCGCAATAAATAGCCCGATT
>CAZLPC010000560.1:0-1974 GCA_964561305.1 uncultured Anaerolineae bacterium | reverse complement strand
GCCGCTCATTGCGTTCCCAGTCGCGGGCGCGGATCAGCAGGCGCGTGTGTTCGCGCACATAGTCATAGTCGGTGTCTACGGCTTCAAGAAAGGTGCTAAAGGCGCTGTCGAACTTGGCCGGGTCGTTAAAAAAGATCCAATTGGTGGCGCTGATGGTGGGGTGCATTTTTTCCATCAGTTTGGGGTCGTTTACGTCTTCATGCAACAACGGTATAACGCGCTTGTTATTGGCGACGGCGTGTTCTACCTCTTTATAGCAAATTTGTGAGCTGACCGAGGCCGGGCTGATGATGAATACAAAGGCATTCGCCGCTTCGATGCCGCGCTCAATCTCTTTCCACCATTCAGTCGTGGGCGGAATATCTTCCCAGTCTACCCAGATATCGCGCCCCTGCCCCGCAAGGGCCCCATGGAGCTTCTGCACAAACTCTTTGTTGCGCCGAGAATAAGAAATAAACAAGTCTGGCATTGGGATACTCTCTCAAAAAAAACGCAGTGCGCGTTATTGGTCGGACGCTTTAGTATTGAAACGCCAACAGGCGATGCTCTTAGTGTAGCACCGCCTGTTGGGTTTTCACAAATTGAAATCTAACCGTCGGTTAAATCGGTTAGATCATGAACTTGGCGCGGGCAGCTCGCAGTTGGGTCAAAAACGCGGACTGTGCGCTGCTGGTATCGAGGTTATCGAGCAACGCAACGATGTCGGCATGAACTTGTTTCAGTCGCGAGTGAGGTGCAAGGCGGCGGTTTATATCGGCCCGCAGGTCAATTTCGCTGGTGATAATGTCGGCGAATTCGCGCACAATGGCAATTTCGGTGTCGTTCCATTGACGCGGCGCACCATCAATGACGCAAAATGATCCCAGTGGCTTGCCATCTTTTAGTGTCAGGGGTATACCCAAATAGCCAATGACGTTAAGATCAGGAATAGCGAGGTTATCTTTTAGAAAGTCTACGTTGCGGGCATCTTCGACCACCAGTGGCTCGTTGCTGGCCACCACATGCTGGCAAAAAGAGTGTGAGAGGGGCGTGCTGCGGTCAGAAGCCCACGGCTCTGGCAAGCCCACCATACTCTTAAAAAATTGATAACGATCACCGACCATTGAAACCAACGACACGGGCACGCCCACAATTTCGCTGGCAGTTTCGGTAATGCGATCATAAACGGTTTCGGCGTTGGCATCAATCAGCGCCAATTCGCGCAGCACTTGAAGCCGAGCAAGGTCGTGTAGAACTGACTCTAAGCGGGTATTCATATTGTACCATCTTCCCTATGTGTAGAATGATTTTTAAAGTATATTGCGATGAGTTTGTGGTGACATTTTGTTCATCAGTGATTTTATTATATAAGAAATGTGCTAAGAAGTGCATTAAGAAGGCGTTAAAGTAACTTAAAGCACCCGTTACGGTTGTCACGGTTGCGCTTTACAATTCTACGAAGTTTTTGATGGAATAATTGAAAGTAACACCCATGCAAGTATTGATCATTGAACCATATTATGGCGGCAGCCACAAGGCATGGGCCGATGGCTATCGGGCAGCATCGCGCCACGACGTAAGCCTACTGACGCTACCTGCCCAATTTTGGAAGTGGCGGATGCAGGGCGGCGCAGTGACGCTGGCGCGGATGTTTCAAGAATTGACAAGCCTGCCGGATGTCATTTTGGCTTCTGATATGTTTAACCTAGCCACGTTTCGGGCCCTGACGCGCCGCCAAACCGCGGCCCTGCCCATTGCGCTCTATTTTCATGAAAACCAACTTAGTTATCCGCAAAACCAGCGCCAAAATCATGGCTGGCGCTATGGCTTCATTAATTATATCAGCGCGTTAGCCGCCGATGGGGTCTATTTTAATAGCCAGTTTCACCTAAACCAGTTTTTTGCAACCTTGCCCAACATGCTAAAACACTTTGCCGATCACAACGAGCTAGACAGCGCCGCGTGGTTGGCGGCGCAGGCCCGCGTTTTGCCGAT
>CAZLPC010000559.1:0-2376 GCA_964561305.1 uncultured Anaerolineae bacterium | reverse complement strand
TGCCGTGACCATTTTAGTGATGTTGGCGCTGGCGGTGGCGTTGTTTCAGGTGCAGCGCGTGATGAGCCGCCGCCGTCCTGAAATTTTAGGGCGCATTATGTTGTGGTTTGGCTTTTCGGCGTTTGTATTCACGTTCCCATTGTTTGCCCGCCCCAACATCCCCCAACGCCAATATGACATCACCAACGACTGGGTAGATATGCTGGACTGGTCGCGCCACAACACGCCCGAAGACGCGCTGTTTTTTGTGCCACCCACCCTCGACGGCTTTCGCATTGAGGCCAAGCGCTCCCAACTGCCGGACTGGAAAGACGGCACCGTGGGCGTGTTCGATAGCGCGTGGGCCGTACAATGGTATACCTATATGCTCGACTTTGGCTATAATCCCGATCAATTCCGCTTTGAACGCCTTCAGCAAAGCGATATCTGTCGCATAATCGCCAAATATAAACCCAACTATGTTATCGTATGGAATGAATGGCAGCTTGAAGGCGACCCGCGCTATCGCAACGTCAATCTCTCCATTTATGAAGCCGACGCGATCCGCTGCCCCAATCCGCGCTTGGCGGGCTAAAAGCAAGCCCACCGCACAACAGTGGGGTGCAGTGCAAGTGGCCCGTCCAAAATGTCCAACAACGAACTAAATTTTCTCTTTGCCTTTGCCTTCCTCTTCGGCGGGCTTCAGCACTTTCCACGCTTTGCCCTCAGACACGCCCGATGAGTGCTCCTCAAATTCATCAGAGCTAGCCCACTGCCCGCCAATGGTGTCGGCCACTTCTGGGATAGGCGTGCCAAATTGCTTCCACTGCCGGCCTTCTAGGGCCTCACGGCTGCCATAGTGCTCGGCTTGGGCAATCCGCAAGTGGCGCAAGGCAGAGAGTGCATAACCAATTGGCTCCATGCCGCTGACATCGGGCATCACATATTCTGCGCGGCGGTTGGCCAAGCCTACATCCGTAGGATCGACCTCGCCCGTAGATTCCAATAAGTCGCGGTTGAGTGTGCCGGGGGCGCTATAGGTGGTTTGATCGGCGCGTGTCCCTGCATCCAATACATGCCCCCACATGGTATTACCCATGCGCCCCGCATTAAACGGAGCCGAGTTCATCGCTTTATACATGTCAATCGGTGTGGCGCTGGTTTTTAGATCTGTGCCGAAGGCATCAATAATGGCATACCATTGGATGCGGTGCGACAACTCGCCGTGTTGCAAGCCCGCCCCATAGTCGTCTAGCACATTGCCACTGCTTAACAAGCCCACAAATACATCGGCGGGCAAAATACCCAACGGAATTAGCGGATGCTCTGAGAAACCAGCTTCTTTTTCTTTTGCGCCTAACGCCACTTTAATGGCCTTGATATAGGCATCGCGCACCACTTTAGGGTCTTCAGAGGTATCGAGGTGGGCGGTCAATTCCTTAATATGTGCGGCCAAGGGGCGCAGGTGGTTCAATACTAAAGATTTATCGGCCAGAAAGTCAGAGATCAGATGAAAATTTCTGACCATTACAGCAGTTTCGCCTTTTAGTTGGCCTTTGCGGTCGCCATATTCAAATGCTTCTTGGGTAATTTTCTTGTCGTTCATGTACTTGCGGATCATGATCATTACTTGATCATTTGCACCCTCTAAATGAAAATTGATGCTCTTATAATAGGTTGCCCCAGAACCTACCGTATATTTACTTTTGCGCTCTAGTATTTGGCGGCGCATTTGTCCTAAGTCTTCGGCATCAGGAAACCAAAGCCACGAAGTCATTCTTTTCTTTTGGTCAGTCAGCCACTCAAAGTCGGCTTTTACCTCGCGCACTTCGTCCAAGACACCTTGCATAATCTCTTGCGCTACCACAATATCGCCTGTTCCCAATTGGGCATTAACGGTTTGCTCTAGACGATGCAACACCTCATAGGCTGCCGAAAGGTCTACAAATTTTTGGCTTTCTTGCTGCTGATATTTTTCGACGGCTTCTAAAATGATATTAACAGCCCGCGATTCTTTGGTGCTAAAGTCTGCCCCCAAAACAGCCGCCTGCACCGCCGCATAGGCATCGTTTTGGTTGAGATAGGTGCGCTGGATGGCGGCAGGTGGGCGCTGGATTGTTCGTAGGCGCTGTTGGGTGGCGCGATTGCCCACCGTGCGCTGCATTTGTAGGACACTGTGCTGGGTAGGGGCGCTGTATGCCAACATGGGCGAGGCAACATGGTCATCTTGGGCGCGGGCGATGGGCACAGCATCAGTGGGCTGAGTGGGTTTGTGGGTAGGCGCAACACGACGTGGCATCAGTATGTTTCCTAGCCTAAAACGAACGGGTATACAATTATAAAGTTAGTCGCGCCAAAACAACAAAAAGTTGCGCAGATGGTTCTAATCTGGTTGGC
>CAZLPC010000558.1:0-2378 GCA_964561305.1 uncultured Anaerolineae bacterium | reverse complement strand
CGTGCTGAAGCAAGTGGCGGTGGCGGGGCGGGCCCTTGATTTGGTGGTGTTACGACAGGTAATCGCGGCGGATGATGTAGACGCATTTTTGGCGGTGGCTGCCAACTTGGGCGTGCTAGAAGTTATGGAAGACACATGGCGCTTTAGCCACGACAAACTGCGCGAAGGCGTGCTGGCAACCCTTTCCGACGACGAACGCCGCGACATCAACCGCACCATTGCCATCGCCGTCGAGACCACCTATCCCGATGACCAAAACACCCATGCCGCCCTCCAAGTTCATTGGCAAGCCGCCGAAGACCCCACGCACGAACTGGTCTACTTGCTTTCACTCCTGCATTATTATCACACAGTCACGAAACAATATAATCAAGCACTGCCCTTAGTCGAGCGTGCGCTTGCGATCATCACCGACACACATCCACAATACCTTATGGTATTGGGCTATAAGGCCACCACCTATTATAACCAACTGACAAATGAGGAAGCCTATCCAGTTATGATCAAGTATGCTGAATTGGCCCGCCAACAACAGAACCACCTTGAATTAATAAAAGCGCTAGATAATTTAACCCAGCTCGAACAGGACCGTGGCCAAACCGCCCTAGCCCGCGCCGTCGCTACCGAGTGCCTCGCCATCTGCCGCGAACATCAATATCTTGATCGACTTGCATTGGCCCACGTTCGTCTTGGCTTTTTAGCTTTTCGAGAGGGGGATTATCCAGTAGCCAAGGCTTTCTATGAAGAGGCTTTGAGCATCAGCAAGCAAATCAACGACAAAAGCATTCTAAAAGGTACACTTAGTAATTTGGCCGGCGTTCACATGAATCTTGGCGAGCTAGACACGGCCCAAACGCTGCTTGAACAGTCGCTGGCCCTTTCACACGAATTGGGCGATTTTGTTAGTATTCAATCTGCCACCGCCAATCTTGGCGCGGTGCATCAGCACAAAGGCGACTTGGACATTGCCGAGCAATACTACCTAGCCGCCCTTAACCTCGCGCAGCAGCTTGGGCTACGCCGCAGCATTGCTTTAACCACCTATAATCTAGGAACGCTGAAAATAACTCAAGCGCAACGGGGCGAAGGCATTGCCTACCTGCGCCAAGCCCTCGACGAAGCCCGCATTATTGGCCATGAGCTAGTAGAAGCCGCCGCACTCGGCGAATTAGGGCGCATCTATACCGAGGATGAACAGCCCGAAGCAGGGCCCGCCCTGCACGACGGCCTTCGCAAGACCTATCAGTCGCAGGCTTTCACCAATGCCATCGAGATTTTGTCATATATTGCGATGATGCTGGAAAAAGCCAACGACCTTGACCGCACGTTTGGTATATATGGCATGATATTGGCCCACCCCGCCACCAAAGAGATGAGCTGTGAACTCATCAAAACCGAACGGTTGCCCCCTTTGCACGCGGCGTATGGCGAGGATGTTGTGGAAGCAGGCTTGGCCCACGGCGCAACCCTAGACTTTGATGCAACGGTGCAAGATGTGCTTGGTCTCGATCTTGCCGCCATTGCCCAGCGCGCCTTTGCCAAAAACCCGCCGCCCCTTGATCCCACCCAACTAGCCGACCAACTCGACTTGGCGGTAATCGAAGGCGGTAGCGCCTTGGTGAACGCGCTGCTGGTCATCGCCGAGCTATACCAAACCAACGACAATTTAGAATCTACACTGAAGATTGTCAGTGCAGCGCATCTAGCCGCCACAAACCGCACAGACATAGACTCGCAGACCCAGCAACGTTTGGATGTTTTGTTGACAGAAGTGGCCAGCATCCTCGGGCAAGATCGCGTAACCAGCGCCTTGCAAGCTACTGAAACGGCCGAACTTGAGGAAGAGATTGCCGCGCTGACCGTCGTATTGCGGGCCTAGATTGCGGCACGCACGATTTACCCGTTATTGATGAAACACAACAATTTGACGCGGTGTGACCGCTATGGCCCCGTCTATTGTAAGGGCAACAGCGCCGCCGCGTTTTCTTTATGGGGCATGTGGCCGTTTAAAAGGCTGGCGCGGGCCGCTTCTATATCATAAACCACGCGCCGATGCTCCACGCGCCAAGTGTCGCCCGCAAAGGTCAAAATGCCATACTTCGCACGCGGATCGCCGTCTATGGGGCGGCTGACGCTGCTAATGTTGGCCAACAAGTAGCCGTCTATGTGGCGCGCATTGGGGTGATGAATATGCCCAAACGCCACTGTTTTAGCCGTAATACCCGCCAGCAAGGGCCGCACATCGTCATCACTTTGTTGGTCCCCAGCCGGAAAAATGCCGTCGGTCACATTGTGGGGGTTGGCATGAACAATCAGCAGATCGTGGGCGGGGTCATCGGTGGGCGTTAGGCGCTGGGCAAAAGGCAAAAATTGCAGAA
>CAZLPC010000557.1:0-2379 GCA_964561305.1 uncultured Anaerolineae bacterium | reverse complement strand
TGTCCATCACCTCGCAAATGCAAACCCCAACCACCAGCGTCAAAAGCGATATCAGTAAGGCTTGCCACCATTTGCCCGCCAACAAAAAATATCAGTTCATCTCCCGTAGCCGTAGCCCCAAGGGTAGGCGTATCGGGCAGAGTATCTAAAACCCCATCGGCCAAAATAATCGGTTGGTTGGCGAGTTGTTGCACGATCTCCCATCTTCCATTGGGGTTAAGGTTGAAGTAGTAGCCATCTGGTGTAAAATCCTCGCTTGTGGTTCGTAAAACCACACCAAATGTGGTACTTGGCTCGGTGGTGCGCCATGCAAATTCTACATGCAAATAGCCATCACGTATTGGCATTTGGCCAGTGGGTGCAAGCACAATGGAGCGATCAATCAAGCGGCCGGTTTCAAAGACCAATTGTTGATCAATTTGGCGTGTATAGGGGCTGGCCCAGCGCACCACATTTTGGCTAAAATCATCAACATCCCATACGAGTTGATGGATCGTCGGCAAGACCAATAATTGATAGTTGCCACTGCCTGCAAAAGGCTGCACCGTAATGATGTATGATATACCAGCCTCTGCTTCATAAGTAACAGCAGCATCGGCAATAATCCCTGCCACAACATCGTCATTTTCAACAATAAGTGTGCCATCAGCAAGCGCCACATTCACCTGCGGGTCGAGATCGCCATCAAGTTGCTGTACCAGTACCACCAATGGCCCCTCTGCGGGTGCAATCAGTGTCCACGCTTGCACCTCGTTGGGCCCTATGCTGCCAAAAACAGCCCGTCCAACCTCAACAGTAGGGGTTTGTGCAATTGTCGCTTGTGAAAAAGGCCACCCTAGCCCTACAATGGCGGCTATGATTAGCCAACGATATCTCATCATCTGTTTATATCTCATCTTGCTATTGGTTTTGCTGGGCTGTCATAGCCGTGAAAACACTGCCATCAGAACCCCACCAACGGTGACTCAACCCGTGCGGGTGTTGGTGCTAGCGCCAGATCGTTATACGTATGGCGATGGTACACCAGTTGACCGCCTGATTGAAGGCACAGGCGCGATAAATGCCGCCGACCACCTGACGGGTAGCCAACAGATCAATGACCGCGAATTGCTAGCTATGAATCCTGATGTAGTCGTGTTTACAGCCAGTTGGCGGCCCTCCGAAATTGCCCGTTGGTCAGAAGCCAGCGTTTATAGCGAGGTGCAAGCCATACAAACCCAACGACTGTATCAATTTAACTACCCCTTGACCGATGCTCGGCTGCAACTCAAAAATCAACGCTATACGCTCTTGCTGAAACGCCTGTTTTGGCCGCAAAATTAACGTTATACTGTAGCAAATTTAAAAATGCTTGACTCACGAGGATTTTTCGATGATAAAACAAAGTAAACGCTTGTTTTTTATGTTGATTTTAGTATTGATGATAGGGCTGTTGGTGGCCTGTGAAGAAGATAATGAATCAACTAATTCGGCTCCACAAACCCCTATTGAAGCGGCCCAAGAGGTATTGACTTTAATCAACAACACCAATACCGAAGCTGCCAGTCAATACTTGTGCGAGCAAGACATTCAAACCCTACTCGAAAACCCGCCCACCGATGCCACGCCCAAGTTCAGCAGCATTAGCTGTGTGGGCAACGAGGCTATCGTAACATGTACCTATAATATTGAAATTGGAGGACGCACCGCCGAGCGCGGGCTAACTGCCGAGTTCGATGTGGATGAAGACGGCAAATTGTGTGCCGCCACAGCCGAGTAATTTTTGTAGGCTTAAGCACAACTCAATAACAGAAAGCCGCCATAAGGCGGTCTTTTTTTCGGGCTGTTCAATGTTTAAGGACATCAACTATGTTAAACCCACGTTATGCAATTTGGTGGCTGGCCGCCGCCCACTTCATGAACGACTTTTTCTCTGGCACGCTGGGCATTATGTTGGCTGCACAAGCCACCGAGATTAAGTTGACCAATACCCAAATTGGCACAGCATCGGCCCTTTTTTTGACGGTTTCGATTGTACAACCGTTCTTAGGATGGATTGCCGACCGTTATCGGCTTCCACACATCATGATATTGGGTGCAATCATCACTGCGTTGGGAATGTTGATTGTGGGGTTGGCACAAAGCTATAGCCTCATTTTGGTAGGGGTATTGTTTGGGGGCTTTGGCAACGCGATGTTTCATCCCAGCGGGCTGGCGGGGGCGCGGGCTTTTGGCGGGTCGGTCAACAAGGGCAAATCGGTGGCGTTGTTTATGTTGGGGGGCAATGGTGGCTTTGCTATTGGGCCGTTTTTGGCTGGTTTTGCCCTAGCCGCAACTGGGCCCAAGGGCATTCTGCCATTTGTGCTGCTTAACCTCATTCTTGTGCCAGCTATCTTTTGG
>CAZLPC010000556.1:570-2382 GCA_964561305.1 uncultured Anaerolineae bacterium | reverse complement strand
GGTTTGTTGTCGAAAACATCGCGTTCTCGCCCGATGGCTCGCTGCTGGCGGTGGCGGCCCAAAACCCACAAGGCACGCTGATTGTGTTTGAAGTGGAAACGGGTCAACGCATCGCTGAGCTAGCCGGCCATGTGGGCGTGTTGTTTGATGTGGCGTGGTCAGCCGATGGCGGTCGGCTTTACTCGACGGGCCAAGACGGCACGTTGCGCGTGTGGGGCCCCCAGTAAGCACAACCGCACGGGGTCGCTGTTTTTAGGAAAATAGCGACCCGCTTTTAAAAATATTCTGAACGTCAATCTAAACAGCAATCTAAAGGATAGTGATCATGACTGAGGTAGTTAATTTAGCAGCAAAGTTCGCCCAATTTAGCGAGCATTGGTCGCCCAAAATTGTCGGCGAATTGAACGGCCAAGCCGTGAAGCTGGCCAAGTTATTGGGTGAGTTTGTATGGCATCATCATGAGCATGAAGACGAGCTTTTTTTGGTGGTTCGGGGGCAGTTGAAAATGGAGTTTAGAGACAAGACGGTGCTGATCAACCCCGGCGAGTTTTTAATTGTGCCGCGTGGGGTCGAGCATCGTCCGGTGGCCGAGCAAGAAGTGGACTTGGTATTGTTCGAGCCACTGGCGACGCTCAACACTGGCAATTTGATCAACGAGCGCACTGTGGAAAACCTAGATCGGCTCTAGAGTGGCGGGCGATTGTGCTGCACAATTACCCCGCACAATCGCCCCAGTTCCCCTATTCCCTAGTCGCCGAAGCACGTCCCAATGAGGCGGGCACTGGTGATCCAGTGGTGATCTTGCGGCACAACCTTGCGTTGCCCTGCTACCATGTCGAGCGGCACTGGCACAGGCCGATCTCCTTGTACACCAATCATCACACCAAATTTGCCGTCGTGTGCCGATTGTGTGGCGGCTGCGCCCAGTTGCGTCGCCAACAAGCGATCTACGGGCGAGGGCGTGCCGCCGCGTTGCACATGCCCCAAAATGGTGAGGCGTGTCTCTAGGCCAGTGCGGTCTTCTAGGGCATGAGAGAGGCGCAGCGTACTGTCGCCTTGGCTGCCTTCGATGGCTTTAATCTGGGCTTTAATGGCTTTTTTGGCTTCAGCATCGGGGGCTTTGCTTTTTTCGGCTTCTAGGCGCGCCAGCTCGCGCAGATCGTCGGCGGTCATTGCGCCTTCGCTTACCGCCACAATGCTAAAGCCCTTGCCGCCTCTGCTGCGCAATTTTATCGCATCGGCTACGCTGTCGATGCTATAAGGAATCTCAGGGATCAGGATCACGTCTGCCCCGCCCGCCATGCCCGCCGCCAGCGCCAGCCAACCTGCATTATGCCCCATTACCTCGACGACAATAATGCGGTGGTGACTATGGGCCGTAGAGTGCAGCCGATCTATGGCTTCGGTGGCGATGTTAAGGGCCGTGTCGAAGCCAAAAGTGCGGTCGGTGTGCATGACATCGTTGTCTATGGTTTTGGGCAGGGTAATGATATTGAGGCCCTGCTGCATTAGGCGATAGGCATTTTTCACGGTTCCGCCACCACCCAAGCATACCAGTGCATCCAATTGGTGCTTATGATAGTTGGCTACAATAACATCGGTCATGTCTAGTTCGTCGTCGCCCATGGGCATTTTGTGGGGTTTGTCGCGGCTGGTTCCTAAAATGGTGCCACCAATCGTCAAAATCCCCGATAACATGTCGCCCTCTAGCGCCACAAACCGATTTTCGACCAAGCCCCGAAAGCCGTCTCTAAAGCCGACCAAGCGCATCCCATAGGAGCGTTCGGCGGCTTTGCCCACGCCCCGAATGGC
>CAZLPC010000556.1:0-560 GCA_964561305.1 uncultured Anaerolineae bacterium | reverse complement strand
CACCTCTCTGCCGGCGTGGGCGAGTCTGGCGACCACGCCCCGAATGGCGGCGTTAAGGCCGGGGCTGTCGCCCCCTGCTGTTAAAATCCCGATTACCTTCATCTAATGTCCTCTGCAACCATAGTAGCACTCTTATGCACCTATTGTAGCGCCCTTGTCAAATGTGGCAACCACACGCGCCAATTGCCCTGACGTGCCGCCTCATCTGGAGCCGCCGTAACGTTATCGTAACGCCCTTCCTCTACGATGAACGTATACGTTCTTTATTCTTTATAATGTGAGGGCATGATTCATCATGTATGATCATTTGTTACGAAAACGTTCTTTCTGGTTAATGATGGCACTAATTGGCATCTTGATGCTGCTCTCCCTCATCAATCTTCCCATTGTTTCTACCGTTGCAGACGCATTGGCCCAAGACGGCAACTGCATCTCGGCAGGTATTATTGACGACACCTGCGATCAAGACAAAGATGGTGTCTTGGATCAATATGACGAGTGTGTATTAGTGCCCGGTCCGCCCGAAAATAACGGCTGCCCATGGCCAGATGGTACACCCC